>DATCLH010000061.1:0-3492 GCA_036564035.1 Thermaerobacter sp. | reverse complement strand
GCCATGAGGGAGGGGCTCTGCATGCGTTACGCCTTGCTGGCGCCGCCGCGGGACGACTTCCTCGGCCGCCTGCTGTCCGGGCTGCGCGGTGTGCTGGACCTGCACGGCCACCAGCCCACGACCGCCGACGACCCCGACCTGGGCCTGGCCATCCAGGTGGCCGACCCGGCGGATCCCCGGCCTTTCCGCCGCCAGTCCCGGGGGACCTTCGTCGTCACCCTGATGGAGGGGGAACCCGGGGACAACCTGCTGCAGCGGGCCTACCCCTATCTGGTCCGCACCCTGTCGAACCTGTTGATCTACGTCATCGACCAGGACGGGCACCGGTCCCTGCACTTCATCACGCCCGAGCTCGGCCACTACCAGATCGCCTACGAGGCCCGCAACGAGGGCGCCTTCTTCGAAGAGGTGTACGAGCGGCTGCGGCCCCTGGCCCAATCCCGGTTCGTCCTGGACAACGTGTTCGAGCCGGACCTGCCGGAGGCCTTGTGGGACGGGAACGAGACGACCCGGGCCCTGGCCCGGGCCGGGCAGCGCCTGGCCGCCCTGGACCTGCTGCCGGCGCCCTTCCCCCTCGAGCAGTACCTCTCGCCGCGGGACCTGCGGCACCTGAAGCTGCTCTACGGGATCGGCGGGTTGAGCTACGGCAACCTCAGCGCCCGCCACGAGGGGAACACCTTCTGGATGAGCGCCAGCGGCATCGACAAGTCGCGCATGGAGGTCGTGGGTCGCGACATCTTGCTGGTCAAGGACTACGATCCCGAACGGCAGGCCATGATCCTGAGCGTGCCGGCCGACCGGGAGCCGCGGCGGGTCTCGGTGGACGCCATCGAGCACTGGATGATCTACCGGGAGCACCCGGAGGTCCAGGCCATCATCCACGTCCATGCCTGGATGGACGGCGTGCCCTCCACCGAGGCCAATTACCCCTGCGGGACGTACGAGCTGGCCACGGCCGTGGCGGAGCTGGTGCGGCAGGCGCCGGACCCGGCGGCGGCCGTCATCGGTCTCAAGAACCACGGCCTGACCATCACCGGGCGCTCGCTGGAGGACATCTTCGAGCGCATCGAGGGACGGATCCAGCGGCAGGTGCCGATGAGCTAGGCCGGCCCTGCCTCGCCGGCCCCTGCCGGGAGAGGAGGCCCGCTCCATGAAGGCCCTGGTCTACCGGCTCTCCCTGCCCCGGGTGGCGGTGGCCAAGCTGTTGGGCCACCGCTGGCCCTGGCTGGTGTACGGCCCGGCCGGTCCGGTGTCCTACGCCGACTGGCCCGACCCCACCCTCCCGGGGGACGACTGGGCGGTGGTGGCGCCCCGGCTGGCGGGCCTGTGCGGCTCCGACATCGGGGTCATCGCCGCCCACACGAGCCCTTCGGCCTCGCCCTTCAGCTCCTTCCCGGCGGTGCTGGGCCACGAGGTGGTGGGGGTGATCGCCGAAGCGGGCGCCCGCGTGCCCTGGCCCGTCGGCACCCGGGTGGTGGTCGACCCCTCCATCTCCTGCACCATGCGGGGCCTGTCCCCATGCCCCCAGTGCCAGCGGGGCTTCCCCTACCTGTGCCAGCACTGCACCGACGGCGACCTGGCCCCCGGGTTTCTGGTGGGCTACTGCCGCGACCTGCCCGGGGGCTGGGGCGAGCGGATGCTGGCCCACCAGAGCCAGCTCCACCCCGTGCCCGATACCCTGTCGGACGAACGGGCCGTCCTGGTCGAACCCCTGGCCATCGCGGCCCACGGCATCCTCCGCCATCCGCCGGCCCCCGGCGACCGGGTCCTGGTGATCGGGGCCGGGACCATCGGCCTGGCCACGGTGGCGGCCCTGCGCCTGCTGGGATATGACGTCCCCGTCACCGTGGCGGCCCGGCACGGCATGCAGGCTCGCCTGGCCCGGGAGCTGGGGGCCGCCCAGGTGGTCCCTCCCGCCGAGCTGGGCCGGGTCGCCGTGGAGGCCGGCGCCCGGGCCTTCCGGCCCATCCTGGGACGCGACGTGTACCGGGGCGGGTTCGACCTGGTCTACGACTGCGCCGGCACCCGCCGCTCGCTGGATGACGCCCTGCGCCTGGCCCGGGAGGGCGGCACCGTGGTCCTGCTGGGGGCCGCCGGGGAAATCCCCCGGCTGGACTGGACCTTCGTGTGGATGCGGGAGCTGGAGATCGTCGGGGCCGTGGGATACGGCCTCGAGCAGGTGGGCGGCCGCACCGTCCACACCTTCGACCTGGTGCTGGAGGCGCTGGCCGCCCATCCGGATCTGCCCGTCGAGCGGATGGTCACCCACCGCTTCCCCCTCCGCCGCTACCGGGAGGCCTTGAAGGCCGCCCTGGACCGGCGGTCGTCGGGGGCGGTGAAGATCGTCTTCACCCCGAACGAAACCTGAAACCCCGTTCACGGGATCGCGCTGGAACGCGCCCAGCCGGGCCGGGGACGCACCGGCTCGACCGGGCCAGCCGGCCCCTTGGCAGCTCCAGCCCGCTGGAGCAGGCCCTGCCGGTCAAGAGGCCGGCGGCGCGGCGGCCTTCCGGCTGGTCCGGACGGTGCCGGCCGGCGACGGCCTGCCCCGCCGGCTACGCCCCCGGCTGGGCCGGTGCCCCGGGCGCCTCCCCCGCCCGCCTCCGGGCCAGGGACCGCAGGTAGTCGAGGACGTCGCCGTCGATCACCCGGTCGCCGACCACCCGCTCTTCGAAGTTTTCGTTCATCTGGAAGGTTCGCAGGGCGGACCGGGTGGGCTCGTCGAGGACGCCCGTCAGGGGGCCCTGGTAATACCCGGCCGCCTGCAGCAGCCGCTGGACCTCCCCCACCACCGGCCCTTCGAGGGGGACCTGGCGGGACGGGTCAGGGGTGCCGAAGTAGAGCCGGTGCAGCCGCATCAGGCGGTCCAGTTCCTCGATGGGCTGCAGGTGGTCGTCGACCCGCAGGTCGAGCCAGCGGTCGTTGAAGCCGCCGTAACCGCCCCGGGGCTTGACGACCAGCAGGGCGGCCGACTGCTGCCCCCGGCGGTCGCCACCCGCCGCCTGGGCCGCCCGCAGGGCCTCGATCAGCCGCTCCTCCATGGGCAGCCCCCGGTCGCGGGCCGCCTCGTAGGCCCGCGCCATCTCGTCGACCACCGCCGGCCCGGCCAGGATGTTCCCCTGGCAGGCGTAGCCGTCCCCTACCCGGTGGCCGGCCCACTCGAAGCAGGCCTTTCCGGTGTAGGCCGCCGCCCGCCCCTGGGCGTCGACCACGCCCAACTGGCGGTGGTCCCGGTCGGGGTCGGCCTCGACGAGCCGCCCGACCACCTCCTCCGCCGGCAGGCCCTGGCGCAGCAGGGCCAGGCCGTCCGGCCCGTAGGCCACGTTGGCCCAGGCCTGGGTCGCCACGGCCCCCGTCCCGGCCTCGGCCCAGGGAACCACCGCCCCCACGGCCAGGAACTTGGACTGGACGCCGATCCCCCAGACCTGGGCCCCGGGGTCGGCCGCCACGATGGAGAAGGTGGCCACCCACGGCGTTCCACCCGGCGTGCGC
>DATCLH010000060.1:0-2435 GCA_036564035.1 Thermaerobacter sp. | reverse complement strand
GTGCCCCTGGGCGAGGCGGCGGAGGCGCTGATCTACTGGCTGCTGCGGACGCTGGACCCGGTGTGGGACGGGTTGTCCAGCGGCGTCACGGCCCTGGTCGAGGGGACGTCGGCGTTGCTCTTGGGCGGACCGGCGCCCGTGATCATCCTGGTGCTGGCCGCCCTGGCCTGGCGGCTGCGGGGCCGCGGCTTCGGCCTGTTCAGCGCGGCCGCGTTCGTCCTGGTCTGGGCCATGGGGGAGTGGGAGCCGGCCATGCAGACCCTGGCGCTGGTCCTGGCGGCCACGGTGGTGGCCGTGGCCATCGGGATCCCGCTGGGGATCGCGGCCAGCCGCTCGTCGCTGCTCCGGTCGCTGTTGCGCCCGGTGCTGGACCTAATGCAGACCTTGCCGGCCTTCGTCCACCTGCTGCCGTCGGTGCTCTTCTTCGGCGCCGGCGTGGTGCCGGGCCTGCTGGCCACGGTGGTGTTCGCGGTGCCGCCGGCCATCCGGCTGACGGATCTGGGCATCCGCCAGGTGCCTGCGGACGTGGTGGAGGCCGGTCGCGCCTTCGGGTCGACCCCCAATCAGATCCTGCGCAAGATCCAGCTGCCCCTGGCCCTGCCCACCATCATGGCCGGCGTCAACCAGGTGATCATGCTGGCCCTGTCGATGGTGGTCATCGCGGGCATGGCGGGGGCGCCCGGGCTGGGCGCTGAGGTGGTGCGGGGCCTGACGACCCTGGACATCCCCCTGGGGGTCGAGTCGGGGCTGGCCGTGGTGCTGCTGGCCGTCTACCTCGACCGGGTGACGGAGGGGCTGGCCGGCCGGGTGTCCCGCCGCCAGCCGCGCCCCCAGGCGCAGCCGGCCCGGTCGAGCCAGGCCGCGTGACGGGCGCCGCGGCTGGCGCCGGTTCGAATCTGACAAACATCGCAACGGTGCGTCTGACAATCGCAACGGTACGGAGGTGACCCCATGGGCAAGGGAGCAGCCCGGCGGCGAGGACTGCGCAAGGCGGTGGCGGTGCTCGCCACCCTCTCGGCGCTGCTTTTGGCCGCGTGCGGCGGCGCCGGAGGGACGGGCGCGCAGGACGGCAACGGGACGACGGGCGAGAAGGGCACGATCGAGATCGGCTACATCCCCTGGGACGAGGACGTCGCCGTCTCCTACCTCTGGAAGCAGCTGCTGGAGGAGAAGGGCTACCAGGTGACCTTGACCCAGGTGGAGGTGGCGCCGCTCTTCGCGGCGGTGGCCAACGGCAGCATCGACCTGTTCATGGACGTGTGGATGCCGTCGACCCACGGCCAGTACATGGAGCGGTTCGGGGACCAGGTGGAGGTCCTGGGCACCTGGTATGACCAGGCCGACCTGGGACTGGCCGTGCCGGACTACGTGGAGGCCCGCAGCATCGAGGACCTGAAGCGCTACGCCGATCGCTTCGGCCAGCGCATCGTGGGCATCGAGGCCGGGGCGGGCCTGATGCGGGTGACGCGGGAGAGCGCCATCCCCGGCTACGGCCTGGAGGACTGGGAACTGGTCCAGAGCAGCACGCCGACGATGCTGGCCGAGCTCGACCGGGCGATCCAGAACCAGGAGTGGATCGTCGTCACCCTGTGGCGTCCCCACTGGGCTTTCGCCAAGTACGACATCCGCTACCTGGAGGACCCCAAGGGCTTGATGAACCCGACGGGGGCCGAGCAGATCCAGATCATCGCCCGGGAAGGTTTCAGCGAGGACTTCGCCCAGGTGGCGAAGTGGCTGGGCAACTTCAAGCTGACCGACGAGCAGCTGGCCCAGCTGGAGGCGGCCATCCAGGACCACGGCGCGGACCAGCCGGAAAAGGGCGTCCAGGCCTGGCTGGAGCAAAACCGCGACGTCGTGGAGGCGTGGCTGCAGGAGGCCGGGTCGTGACGGCGTGAGGCCGTCTCGGTGTGAAGCCGTGACGGCGGCCTGCGGCGGCCTGGAGGGGGCGGGCCTGTTACCGGCGGCCGGGTCTTGGACCCGGGCCGCCGGTTCGTCCTTTCCCGGGTGGCCAACCGAGGCGCGGGACGGGCTGGTTGTGCTAACGTGGCCTGGGAGGCGGGAACAGCCATGCTGGACAGCGAGCGCGGCAACACCCCAGAGCGCCACAGCACGACCGGCGCCGCGCCGGCCCCCGATGCGGCCGGCTCCGCGGCCGGCGGGTCCAACGGCCGGGACGAGGGCCTGGTGGCCCTGCTGGTCATGGCCTACGGCACGCCCCAGAGCCTGGACCAGGTCGAACCCTACTACACCCACATCCGGCACGGGCGGCCGCCGACGCCGGAACTGCTCCAGGAGCTGATCGAGCGGTACAAGGCCATCGGCGGCAAGTCGCCCCTGCACGAGATCACCGAGGAACAGGCCCGCCAGGTGGCCCGCCGGGTGGCGGACCGCCTGGGCCGGCCGGTGGAGGCCTTCGTGGGCTACCTCCACATCGC
>DATCLH010000059.1:0-2565 GCA_036564035.1 Thermaerobacter sp. | reverse complement strand
CTCGAACCGCAAGTCCCGCCGCATCTGGGTGCCCAACCTGCAGCGCGTCCGGGCCGTGACGCCCCAGGGCGTGCGCCGCATCCGCGTCTGCACCACCTGCCTGAAGTCGGGCCGCGTTGTGCGCGCGGTTTAACGAGGTTCCAGGATCCGGACGTTCGAGATTTACAACACCCATCGGGACGAACCGGCTGCGCCGGGGCCGGCGGCATCCAGGCCGCCGGCCCCGGCGTCTTTCGCCATCGCCGCGGGCCCCAAGACGCGGCCACCCGATGCCGGTGCGCAAGGCCGGGCCGGCCGGCGTTCTTCTCCCTCGCCGCCGGCCTTAGGAACCGGCCCTAGGACGCTCCGTTGGGATCGCCCGGTTCCCTCCCCTGCCGCGCGGCGACGACCAGGGCCTCCAGCTCCGCGCCGGAAAGGCGATAGGTCTCCCCGCAGAAGTGGCAGCGCAACTCGGCGCCGCCGTCCTCCCGCAGGATGGTCTCCAGTTCCTCCGGCCCCAGGCTGATCAGGGCCCGTTCCACCCGCTGGCGGTCGCAGCGGCAGCGGAAGGCCAGGGGCTGCCGGTCGAGGATGCGGGGCTCGAAGCCCGCCAGGGCCCGTTCCACCATGGCCTCGGGCGTCAGCCCGGCGTCGATCAGCCGGCTGATCCCCTGCAGGTTGCGGACGTTGGCCTCCAGGTCCTGGGCCCAGTCCTCGGGATGACCCGGCAAGAGCTGCAGCATGAAGCCCCCCGCCGCCCGCACCTCCCCCGAGGGGTTGACCAGCACGCCCAGGCCCACCACCGAAGGGGTCTGGTCCGACTGGACCAGAAAGGCGGTGACGTCGTCGCCGATCTCTCCGGACACCAGCGGCACGCTGCCCGTGTAGGGCGTGGCCAGGCCCAGGTCCCGGGTGACGTGCAGGAAGCCGGGCAGTCCCACGGCTCCACCCACGTCCAGCTTGCCGTCGGGGCGCAGGGGCAGGTCCACGTGGGGGTTGCGCACGTAGCCGCGCACGGCCCCGCCCGCCTCGCCCGTCGCCAGGATGGCCCCGAGGGGGCCGCTGCCCGCCACCCGCACGGTCACGGTGGCGTCGTCCTTGAGCTGGGCCGCCAGAAGAGCCGTGGCCGTCAGGACCCGGCCCAGGGCCGCCGTGGCCGTCGGCCAGGTGTCGTGGCGGCGGCGGGCTTCCTCGACGAGCCGCGTGGTGCGGCAGGCCAGCACCCGCACCAGCCCGTCCCCGGCGACCGCCCGCACCAGGTAGTCGCCGCCCTCCGCCCAGGGCTCGCCGTGCGCCTCCACGTCCCCTGCGGGCCCGGCATCCCCCCCGCTTACAGTCCCGGCCCGAGCGCCCTCCCCGCCCTCGGCCTCGGCCCGGCCGCCGTCCCCTCCCGGTCCCTGGTCATGGCTGGTTGGATGACCGGCGCCGCCGGCGTGCCCCCAGCCATGGGCGGATCCCCGGCCATGGGCGGAGGAACCGGGCCCGGCGCAGGGGTCATGGCCAAGGCGCCGGCCGTCGTCCGCGTGCAAAACCTGGTGCACAACCTGTTCCATCGCCACCATCCCGGTTTCAGGTTCGGCGGGCCCTGGACCCGGCGTTGTCGCCCTGATGCGCTACGCGCGCCGGCGCCCGGCGGGCACCGGCAACCCGCGCCAGCCGGCGCCAGGCACCGCCGGCCAAGTCCTCCGGCGTCCCATCCCGCCGACGCTACCTATCGTGCCACAACGCCAGAGGAGCGGGGAGCGGCGGCGACCGCCGCCTGCGCAAGAAACCGCAGGCGGCCCCATGGGCGCGGCCCCGGCCCCGGGGCACCCCGTTGGACGGCGGCTTGGGGCGCCACGCCATCGCCGCGGCGGCGGGCCCGCGGCCGGACCCTCGGGCGGGCATTTGGCGGGACGCGGCCAGCCGCGCCTTCGGCCGGACCCTCGGGCGGGCATTTGGCCGGACGCGGCCGGCCGGGCCTGCGGCAGGACCCTCGGGCACGCCTTCGCCCGGACCCAGCCGGCCGGGCTTTCGGCCGGACCCGGCCGGCCCCCGCTGCCCAGGCAGGGCCCGGCCGCAACCGGCCGCCGGAACCGGGCCCAAGAGGGAAGCCGGCCCCCGGCGACCCGGGGGCCGGCTTCCGGTCTGGGCGGCGACGATGGCCCGATCCTCGCCCTTTCTCCGCCTCGCCCCGCTTCGGCCCTTCCTCGCCGCTGCTTGCCGGATTACCCGCGCCCGCTGCCCCGCCGTCCCAGGCGCAGGATGCGGCCCAGGAAGCCGGGCAGGCGCACCACGATGACACGGACGGCCATGGGCGTTCCCTCCCGCCCCAGCCTATTCCCCGGCGGGGCCGCCCGGTGCCTGGCCCCCCGCCGGCCCTGGGGCCGCCGCCCCGGCCCCCCGCGCTCCCGCGGCCTGGCGCAACCGGTGCAGGTTCGTCCCCACCGGGGCCCGGCTGTTGAAGACCGACGACCCCGCCACCAGCAGGTCCGCCCCCGCCGCCACCGCCAGAGGCGCCGTCTGGACGTCGATGCCGCCGTCGACCTCCAGCCACGGCCGGGGTCCGGCGGCGGGCAGCATGGCCCGCACGGCCCGCAGCTTCTC
>DATCLH010000058.1:0-3164 GCA_036564035.1 Thermaerobacter sp. | reverse complement strand
CTCAAGATCCTGGAGGGCACGGTGGCCAGCGTGCCGCCCCAGGGCGGGCGCAAGCACCCCCACCAGGAGTTCATCCAGATCGACACGACCAACATCCTCTTCATCTGCGGCGGCGCCTTCGAGGGGCTGGACAAGATCATCTCCAGCCGCATCGGCCGCAAGGTGATGGGCTTCGGCGCCGAGGTCCGCAGCAAGCAGGAGACCAACGTGGGCGACATCCTGCGGCACATCATGCCGGAGGACCTGCTGAAGTTCGGGTTGATCCCCGAGTTCGTCGGCCGGTTGCCGGTCATCGCCACCCTGGACGCCCTGGACGAGGACGCCCTGGTGCGGATCCTCACGGAGCCCAAGAACGCGCTGGTCAAGCAATACCAGAAGCTGCTGGCTCTGGACAACGTGGAGCTGGAGTTCGAACCCGAGGCCTTGCGGGCCATCGCCCAGGAGGCGCTGAAGCGCAACACCGGAGCCCGGGGCCTGCGGGCCATCGTGGAAGAGCTGATGCTCGACCTGATGTACGACCTGCCGGGCCGGGACGACGTGGCCCGGGTGGTGATCACCGAGGAGACGGTGCGCCACCGCCGGGAGCCCATCATGGTGACCCGGGAGCGGGCGAAGAAGCAGGAGGAGACGGCCTGACCAGCGGCGTCGCGGCCCGCGGCAGGCCGGTCGCCGGGGCCGCGGGCGCGGTGCCGGAGGCGGGATGGGACGGATCGCCGGGCGGGTTGAGTGGCCCGGTCCCAGCGGACGGCGGACAAGCTTCAATAGAGCGGTGGAACGGCGCGGCGGGTTCCTCTAGGGCCTGCCGCGCCGGCCGCTTTCCGGGGGCGGTGCTCCCCTGGCGGCCCTGCCGGCCATTGGCCTTGGGTGCCGGGGTGAAGGCGGCGGGCGGGGCAGATACTAGGAGCGATTTCCGGGATGCCGCCCTGCTGCCTGCACGGCGGCATCCCGCCCACCAAGCGCGAGGGGAGCCCGCCGGCCATGGACTACGGAAGCATCATCACCTTCGTCCAGTTCTTCTTCGCCGTGGTGATCGGCCTCTACTTCTGGAACCTGCTCAAGGCCCAGCAGGGCAGCAAGGTCGCCGTCCGCAAGGAATCGCGCAAGGAGCAGGACCGCCTGGCCGCCTTGCGCGCCATCGCCTTGACGGAGCCGCTGTCCGAGCGGACCCGGCCCCAGCGGTTCGAGGACATCGTCGGCCAGGAGGAGGGCCTGCGCGCCCTGCGGGCGGCCCTGTGCGGCCCCAATCCCCAGCACGTGCTGATCTACGGCCCGCCAGGGGTGGGGAAGACCGCCGCCGCCCGGCTGGTGCTGGAAGAGGCCAAGCGCAACCCGCGGTCGCCCTTCCGGCCCGACGCCGCCTTCGTGGAGATCGACGCCACCACCGCCCGCTTCGATGAGCGGGGCATCGCCGACCCGCTGATCGGGTCGGTCCACGATCCCATCTACCAGGGCGCCGGCCCCCTGGGGGTGGCCGGGATCCCCCAGCCCAAGCCGGGCGCCGTCACCCGGGCCCACGGCGGCATCCTGTTCATCGACGAGATCGGCGAGCTGCACCCGGTCCAGATGAACAAGCTGCTCAAGGTCCTGGAAGACCGCAAGGTCCTCCTGGAGAGCGCCTACTACAACCCGGACGATCCCAACCTGCCCGCCCACATCAAGGACGTGTTCGAGAACGGCCTGCCCGCCGACTTTCGCCTGGTGGGGGCCACCACCCGCATGCCGGACGAGATCCCGCCCGCCATCCGGTCGCGGTGCGTGGAGATCTTCTTCCGGCCGCTGACCCCGGAGGAGGTGGGCCTCATCGCCCGCCGGGCCGCCGCCCGCCTGGACCTGCCCATGGACGAGGGGGCGGTGCGGGTCATCGAGCGCTACGCCCGCAACGGCCGGGAGGCGGTGAACATCGTCCAGATCGCCGCGGGGCTGGCGGAGACCGAGGGCCGGCGGCGGGTGACCACCGCCGACGTGGAATGGGTGGTCAACACCGGCCAGTACACGCCGCGGCCCGAACGGCGGGTGGCCGACCGGCCCCAGGTGGGGGTGGCCCACGGGCTGGCGGTGTACGGGCCCAATCTGGGGACCTTGATCGAGATCGAGGTGGTCGCCAGCCGGGCGGCGGCCGCCGGCCAGGGACGGATCACCCTGACCGGCGTCATCGACGAGGAGGAGTTCGGCGGTGGCGGCCGCCCGGTCAAGCGGCGCAAGAGCACGGCCCGCGGCTCCGTGGAGAACGTGCTCACCGCCCTGCGCCGCCTCTTGCCGGTTCATCCCGCCGACTACGACCTGCACATCAACTTCCCCGGGGGGATCCCCCTGGACGGCCCCTCTGCCGGGGCGTGCCTGGCGGCGGCGATCTACTCCGCCCTGACGGGGGTGCCCGTGGACAACCAGGTGGCCATCACCGGGGAGGTCAGCGCCCGCGGCCTGGTCCGGGCCGTGGGCGGCATCCAGGCCAAGGTCGCGGCGGCCCGCCAGGCCGGTGCCCGGCGGGTGATCCTGCCGCGGGAGAACTGGCAGGAGTCCCTGGCCCGCTGCGGCCTCGAGGTGATCCCCGTGAACACCGTGGATGAGGTCCTGCGGGCGGCCCTGGTGAAGGAGGAACCGGCCGCGCCGGGGGCCGGCCGGGAGGTGGCGGCCCAGGTGTTGACGGCGGCGCCCCAGGGATCGTCCTGAGGCGGCCGGACCATGTCCTGACGGGCCTGCCGGAAAGTGCTTCTGCCATCCGGTAGGAATGGCGCTGCCGTTCCCCGAACCCCTATGGCCGTGACGCGCGGCGGCCGGCCGTGACCCGGCCGCCGCCCCAATTGGGGACGAGGGGAACGGCAGGCGATGACCATTCTGGCACGGGGGCAGCGGGTGGTCCTGACCCCCCTGACCCCCTCCGACCTCCCCTGGCTGGTGCGCTGGGAGCAGGATCCGGAGATCGCCCGCTTCGCCGGGCGGCGTTTTGGCAACCTCGCCGAGGCCCAGGCGTGGTGGCGAGCGGTCCAGGCCGATCCCCGCCATGTGGCCCTGGCGGTACGCACGCCCGCCGGGCGGCTGGTCGGCGACGTGGAACTGGTGGAGATCAACTGGGTGCGCCGGGAGGCGGAGTTGCGGATCCGCATCGGGGACCGGACCCTGCGGGGTCGCGGCCTCGGCCGCGCCGCCGTGGAGGCAGCCGCGCT
>DATCLH010000057.1:0-1764 GCA_036564035.1 Thermaerobacter sp. | reverse complement strand
CGCCTTGCAGGAGCCCCTGGTGACCCAGCGGCGGGGCCGGTTCGTCCTGCCGGTCAAGGCGGAGGCCCGGGCCCAGGTGCCCGGGGTGGTCCACGACCAGTCGGCCAGCGGCGCGACCCTGTTCGTCGAGCCCATGGCGGTGGTCGAACTCGGCAACCGGCTGCGGGAGACGGAGGCCGAGGAACAGGAAGAGGTCGAGCGGATCCTGGGCGAGCTCACCCGGCAGGTGGCGGCCGCCGGGGACGAGCTGGCCGCCACCCTGGAGGAACTGGCCGCCCTGGACGTGGTCGTGGCCCGGGGCCGGCTGGCCCTGGCCATGCGGGCGGAGCGGCCGGCCACCCTGGACCGGCCCCGCATCGACCTCAAGCGGGCGCGGCACCCGCTGCTGGGGGCGGGGGCGGTGCCCATCGACGTGTGGCTCGGGGACGGGGCCGGGTTCGACACCCTGGTGATCACGGGTCCCAACACCGGCGGCAAGACCGTGACCTTGAAGACCGTGGGCCTGCTGGCCCTGATGCATCAGGCCGGGCTCCACATCCCGGCGGCGCCGGGGAGCGCCCTGGGCGTCTTTCCCCAGATCTTCTGCGACGTGGGGGACGAGCAGAGCATCGAGCAGAGCCTTAGCACCTTCTCGTCCCACATGAGCGCCATCGTCGGCTTCGCCCGGGCGGCCCAGCCCGGCGCCCTGGTGCTGCTGGACGAGATTGGCGCCGGCACGGACCCCGACGAGGGGGCGGCGCTGGCGGTCGCCCTGATCGAGCACTTCCGGGCCCGCGGGTGCCTGGTGGTGGCCACCACCCACTACAGCGCCCTCAAGGCCTACGCCTACCAGCAGCCGGGCGTCGAGAACGCCAGCGTGGAGTTCGACGAGGAGACCCTGCGGCCGACCTACCGCCTGTGGATCGGCTTGCCCGGCAAGAGCATGGCCCTGGCCATCGCCCGGCGGCTGGGCCTGCCGGAGTCCATCGTCCAGCGGGCGCGGCAGGTCATGGGGGCCGGCGCCCACCGGGTCGAAGAGCTGATCGCCGCCATGGAGGCCGACCGGCGCGAGAGCGCCCAGCTGCGGGCCGAGGCCGAGGCCCGGCGGCGGGAGGCCGAGGCCCTCTACCGGCAGCGGCTGCAGGAACTCGAGGCCCAGCGCCAGGAGCACCGGGCCCGGCTGGAGGCCCTGGAGCGGGAGATGGCCGTCGCCCTCCGGGAGGCGCGGCAGCAGACGGAGGGCCTGGTGGCCCGGCTGCGGGCGTCGGTGGGCCGGCTGGAAGCGGCCCTGGACGAGCTGGCGCGGCTCCGCCAGCTGCTGGCGCACGCCGGCGGCCGGCGGGGGCGGGGTCGGGCGGCCGGCGCCGGGGTCGAGGAGGCCGGCGGCGGGGCCGCCGGCGGGTGGGAGGCCATCGAGGCCCAGGCCGCTGAGGCGCTGGCGGCGGCCCAGGCCGTCCTGGCCGAGACCCGCGAAGGCCTCGGCGCCCTGGAAGAGCGCACCCTGGCCGCCCGGCGGCGGGCCGAGGAGGCGCGCCGGCAGGCACGGGCGGGGGCGGAGGCGGTGCTGGCCGCCGCCTTGCGCCCCGGGGCCCGGGTGGAGGTGCTGAGCCTGCGCCAGGAGGCGGAGGTCCTGGAGGTGCCCGGCGACCCGGGGGAGCCGGTGACCGTGCAGGCGGGCATCCTGCGGATGCGCGTGCCCCGCTCCGACCTGCGCTTGCTGGACGAACCGGCCCCGCCGGCCGTCCCCGGCGGGGCTGGCTCCGGGGACCGGGAAGCGGCCCCGGG
>DATCLH010000056.1:0-10893 GCA_036564035.1 Thermaerobacter sp. | reverse complement strand
CGCTCCGACCCGGTTCCGTCGCCCCACCCGCTCCGCCCGCGCCGACCCGCTCCCCGCCCCACCCGCTCCGCCCGCCGGCCCCCGGCGCGCGCCAGGTGATACCCTAGAAGCAGACCCCGGTCCCACCCGGCCGGGCGGCGGCTCCCGGCAGGTACGGGCCTCGGGGCCCCTGAGCCGTCACGGCACTCCATCACCCGGGGAGGCGGCCTGTGTTGGACGAGAACGCGGTCGGCGGGATCCACCACGTCACCATGATCGCCGGCGATCCCCAGGCCAACGCCGACTTCTACGGCGGCGTGCTGGGGATGCGCCTGGTCAAGCGGACGGTGAACTTCGACGACCCCGAGACCTACCACTTCTACTTCGGCGACGAGACGGGCGGGCCCGGCACCCTGCTGACCTTCTTCCCCGTGCCCGGCGCGGCGCGGGGCCGCACCGGCGCCGGGCAGGCCACCCTGGTCTACCTGGCCGTGCCGCCGGGCGCCCTGGACTATTGGGAGGAGCGCCTGGGCCGCTTCGGCGTGCCCTGCCGGCGCCGGCCGGGGCCCGGGGGCCGGCCGGGCCTGTTCTTCACCGATCCCGACGGCCTGCCCCTGGCCTTGCTGGACGAACCGGCCCCCGACCGGCCGGGCTGGCCCGGCGGCCCGGTGCCGGCCCCCCACGCCATCCGGGCGGTGGCCGGCGTTCGCCTCACGGTTCACGATGTCGAACCCACAGGCCGGGTCCTCCAGGCCCTGGGCTACCGCCCTGCGCCTGAGGGAGGAACCGGCGGGACCCCGGCCCTGTGGATCACCGGCGACGGCGGCGCCACCCGCTGGATCGAGCTGGATGTGGCCCCCGGCCTGCGCCGCGGCACCCTGGGGGCGGGCACGGTCCACCACGTCGCCTTCCGCACCGCCGGCGACGCGACCCAGCAGGCCTGGCGGAACCGCCTGACCCAGCTGGGCCTGCACGTCACGCCCGTCCAGGACCGGCAGTACTTCCGCTCCATCTACTTCCGGGAGCCGGGCGGCGTGTTGTTCGAGATCGCCACCGACCCGCCGGGCTTCCTGATCGACGAGGACCGGGCGTCCCTGGGCACGGGCTTGCGCCTGCCGCCCTGGTACGAGCCGGCCCGGGCAGCCCTGGAGAAGGCGCTGCCACCGCTGCACCATCCCAGCGGCTTCGCCGAGCTGGGGTTCATCCACCGCTTCGTCCCCGCCGCGGAGGAGGACGGGAACCGCCCCGCGCCGGTGCTGCTCCTCTTGCACGGCACGGGCGGGGACGAGCAGGACCTCTTGCCGCTGGGAGCCCACCTCCGGCCCGGCGCCGCCCTCCTCAGCCCCCGGGGGCAGGTGCTGGAAGGGGACATGCCCCGTTTCTTCCGCCGCCTGGCCCCGGGCGTCCTGGACGCGGACGACCTGGCCCGCCGGGCCGGCGACATGGCCGGGTTCGTCCGGGCGGCGGCCCGCCGCTACGGCTTCGACGCCGGCCGCGTGGTGGCCGTGGGCTACAGCAACGGGGCCAACCTGGCCGCGGCGCTGCTGTTGCGGCACCCCGACCTGCTGGCCGCCGCCGTCCTGTTCCGGCCCATGCCGGTGCCGGTCGAACCGGCGGCCCCGGGAGCCCTGGCCGGACGGCCCGTCTTCATCGCCGCCGGGCGCCAGGACCCGGTGGTGCCGGCGGACCAGAGCCGGGAGCTGGCCCGGCAGCTGGAGGCCGCCGGCGCCGCCGTCACCCTCCACTGGGCGGACGGTGGCCACGGGGTCGAACCGGCCGAGGTGGAGGCCGCCGGCCGCTGGCTGGCCGAGGCGCCCCTCCCCCCGGCGGCGCCCTGAGGAGGGAAGCCACGGCCGGCCGGGCCTGAGAAGGGAAGCCGCCGCCGGCGGGGAAAGAACGGTGCGAAGCGGCAGCCCACGCCCGGTCCACCTTCGGCGCCCACCGGTGGACCGGGGCGCCCGGAAGGGGGGAGCGGCGTGGAAGGGATGCCGGACCCGCGGGTCCCGGACCCATGGCCCGATCTGGAGGAGCTTTGTCGCCTGCCCCACCGGGGAACCGGCACGCCGGAGGAAGGCCGGGCCGCCCGCTGGCTGGCGGCGCGCCTCAAGGAGCTGGGATTCGAGGTCGACGTCCAGCCCTTCGGGGCCCCGCGCCACACCCTCTACCTGGGACCGGGCCTGATCGGGCTGGTCCTGGCGGTGCTGGGCCTGGCTGGCGCGCGGCCGGACATCCCGGGGGCCCTGGCTGGTCTTCTGGCCCTGGGAGGCGTCCTGGCCCTGGTGCCCCTGGTGGGGGAGCTGGCCCTGTGGCCCAAGGGCGTCCCCGTCAGCCTGGCGTGGGTCGTCCCCCGCGGCCGGTCCCAGAACGTGGTGGCCCGCTGGCCACGCGCCGGCGCGCCGGCGTCGCCCTCCACACCCTCCGGGACGGCCGCTGGCGCGGCGGGCCCTGGCGCCAGGCCTGCGGCAGCGCCGGCCCTGCGCCTGGTGATCGCCGCCCACTACGACACCCAGTGGGGCAGCTGGCTCTTCGCCCCGCGGTTCCTGCCCTGGCTGCAGGCCTTCTTCACCGCCGGCTACGCCGCCTTCGCGGCGGTGCCGCTGCTGCTGGCGGCCCGCGCCGGCGGGCTTCCCGTGGCCGGGCCGCTGGCCGCCGCGGCCTGGGCATCGGCCGCCGTGGCCGCGTTCCTCCTGATCAGCTGGGCCACGGGACGGCCGATCAACGGAGCCAACGACAACGGCTCGGGCGTCGCGGTGGCCCTGGCCCTGGCCCGCCGCTGGGCGTCGGCGCCCCTGCCCGGCGTCGAGCTGCTCGTCGCCCTGACGGGCGCCGAGGAGACCGGGATGCGGGGCATGGCGGCCCTGCTGGAGCACCTCTGGTTCCGTGACGGCCAGGGCCCGGTGGCCGTCGTCAACATTGATAACGTGGGGGCGGGCCGGCTCCACTACCTGACCGCCGAAGGGATGGTGGTGCCGGTGCGCTACGACCCGGGGCTCGTCGAGCAGGCCCGGCGGCTGGCGGGGGAGCTGCCCCCGGGACGGCTGACGCCCGGGCCACGGCCCCTCCTCCCCACCGACGCCCTGGTGCCGGCGGCCCGGCGGATCCCGGCCATCACCTTCCTGGCCACGGGTGCGGACGGCCGGATCCCCCACTATCACTGGCACACCGACCGCTTAGAGCACGTGGACCGGACCCACCTGGCCCAGGTGGCCCAGGTGCTCTGGGCCTACGTGAGCCGCCTGGCCGCGGCGGCCGCCCTTGAACGACCCGGTGCGCCGCGGGAGCGGTAAGAAAGCGGCCGGGGAGCCGCGGGGAGCGGCCGGAATCGGGAGCGGCCGGGGGCGGGAGCGGCCGGAGCGCGGGGCAAAGCTGCGCACCTCAACGGTACAGAGCCGGCCGCCGGGAACCGGGCGCGCGCCGGGTGGTGAAATCGGTTGTCCATCCGAGTGCGGGAGCCACGTTCATGGGATATAAAAGAACGGTGGACCCAATCCCCGTAAGGAGGGACGCACCCAGCATGAAGCGCGCACGCCGTTCTCTGCTGGTGCTGGTCGCCCTGATGCTGGTGGCCCTGCCGGTCCTGGCCGCGTGCGGTGGCGGCGGTGGCGGCGGCAACGAGGGCAACGGTGACCAGGCCGCTGGCAACAAGATCACGGTCACGGCCCAGAGCCTGTCCTTCGACAAGACGGAGATCAACCTGAAGAAGGGCCAGACCTACACCATCGAGCTGGTCAACAACGACTCGGTCCAGCACGACCTGGTCTCCGAGCAGCTGGACCTGGAGATCCCCCTGACGGATCCCGGCAAGAGCAACTCGGTGGAGTTCACGCCGCAGCAGACCGGGGACTTCGAGTTCATCTGCACCGTTCCCGGTCACAGCGCCACGATGAAGGGCACCATCCACGTGACCGAGTGATCGACCAGGGATTTCCCGAAACAGGCAGCGAGGCGCGGTAACGCGCGGATCACATCCCCGCAAGCTCGGGAGGCAGCCGGCCGGCTGCCTCCCGCGTCTTTCCCGGCGCCGGCGCACCGTCACCCGGGGCACCGTCACCCCAGGGGCGGCGGGGCGCCCTCGTACGGTATATTGATGGCGGAGACGGCGGAATCCCGGCCGGAGACGAGCAGCGCCGGTGGGAACGAGGTGACCCGGGTGCGGCCGACCCCGAGCATGGAGGACTACCTGGAGACGATCTACGAGCTCATCCGCAGCAAGGGCTACGCCCGGGTGAGCGACATCGCCCTGGCCCTCAACCTGCAGCCTTCGTCGGTCACCCGCATGGTCCAGCGGCTGGACGAGCAGAACTTCGTCACCTACGAGCGCTACCGGGGCCTCGTGCTCACCGAGCGAGGCGAGGCCATCGGCAAGGCCATGCGCCGGCGCCACGAGACCCTGGCCACCTTCCTGCGCCTGCTGGGCGTGCGGGACGAAGCGGTGGTCCAGCAGGACGTGGAGGGCATCGAGCATCACGTCAGCCACGAGACCCTGGAGCGGATCGAGCGCTTCGTCGCCTTCGCCCGGGCCAACCCCGCCTGGATGAACCAGCTCCATGCGGCCCTGCGCGAGGGAGACGACGCCGGCAGCCCGGAACCCGCCGAGAACCCGGGCCGTCCCGGCGCCCGGCATCCCCAGGGCGCGCCCAGCACCCGTGGTCGCGCCAGCGGCGGGACCGGCCCCCAACGCGGGCCGGGCACGGGCGACGGCGGCCTCCCCCACCCCGGCACCCCCGCCGGGGCCGCCGGGGACGCCCCCTCCCACCCCGGCGCCAGGACCGCCATCGCCACCGGCACCGGGGGCCGGCGGGCCGCCACGCCCGAGGTCGGGGCGCCGGACCCGGCGGGCGGGCGGCCTTAGCCGCCCACCTCGCAGCGGACGTAATCCTTGAAGACGTAACCCGTCTCGCCGCCGACCAGCTGGACCTCGGCCCAGAAGCCCTCAAAGGCCATGACGATGACGGGCGTGCCGCGCCCCACCCGGGCCAGGGCTTCGGACTTGCCGGAGGGACGCTGGCGGACGTTGACGTCGTCGTGGGTGATGACGCCGAAGCAGTGGAAGCGCTCGGGGACGCGGTCCTGGAAGAGCTCAAGGCTCTGCAGCTGGAAGCGCTGGTAGTTGTACATCATCTGGGCCAGGCGGCGCTCCGTCTCCGTGGTGGCCGCATCGACCAGCTGCTTGTAGTGGTCGAGCAGGGGCCGCTCCTGCTCCCGCAGTTCCGCCGCCAGTTCCCGAATGCGCGACACGGTTCCTCCCCCTTCCGATGGCGTCCCGGCGAACAGGGCACCGGCTCCCGGCCGCCGGGCGGTGCGGCTCCGTCCCGGGACCGCCCGCGGCGGCCAGCGGACCGGCGGTCCCCGCGCGGACCCGGCGGGTGAACCGGCGCCCGCCGGCGGATGAACCGGCACCGGGGCCCGCCTCCGGGGACCCGTATGACCCTATGCGCGGGAGGAACCGGACATGCCGGGAGGTGGGCCCGTGTCCACACCCTTCGGTTTCCTGCCGCCCCCCGCCCCGCCCTACGCCGTGGTGGTGGCGGGCGGCGACCTGGACGAACCGGCCCTGGCGGACGAGGTCGCCCACCTGGCCCGCAGGGCCTCCCTCTGCGTCGCCGCCGACGGCGGCCTCCGCCTGCTGCGCCGGGCCGGCCTCTGGCCCCACCTGCTGTGCGGCGACTTCGACACCCTGGGCCCCGAGGAGGTGGAGGCGGCGCGGGCGGCCGGCGTGGAGGTGGTGCCGGTTCCTCCCGCCAAGGACTTCACCGACACCGAGCTGGCGCTGGACCTGGCCCGCCGGCGGCTGGGGCGGGTCCCTCTCTATCTCGTGGGCGGCGTGGGGGACCGGGTCGACCACACCCTGGCCAACCTGCTCCTGGTGGCCCGGTGGTGGGCCGGCGGCCACCCCCTGACCGTCCTGGCGGGCCCGGCCCACGTGCGGCCCCTGGCCGGCCCCGGCGAGGTCCAGTTCCACGGACGACCCGGCCAGACGGTCTCCCTGGTTCCCCTCAGTCCCCGCATGACCGGCGTCACCACCGAAGGCCTGGTCTACCCGCTCCGGGACGCAACCCTGGCCTGGGGGACCGCCTACACCGTCAGCAACGCCCTGGCGGGTTCCCAGGGGGCGTTCCGGGCCCGCACGGGGCTGGGCCTGGTGGTGCTCCAGCGCCGCAGCTGACCAGTCCCCGGGCCTGGGGCGCGGGCCTCGTGGCTGGCGGCTCAGGGGATGGTCCGCAGGGGCACCAGCCGGTGGGGCGGGCCGTCGTCCGGGCTGGGGAGCCGGTCCGGGTGGAGCCAGGCGGCCAGCCGTTCCAGGCCGTCCAGGGCCGCCGGCCCCACCCCCAGCAGCTGGCCCGGAGGCAGGTACAGGGCCGTGGCCACCGGCGGGCCGCCCGGCACCGCCGGCACCGCCGGCGCCAGCAGCGGCGTCACCACCCGCACCGCCGGTGACCAGGGCAGGGACCGCCACCGGTCCTCCCCCGTCTGCCACCCCGGGCCGGTGACGAGGGAGGCCAGCCCCGCCCGCCGCGCCAGGGCTCCCAGCCGGGCCCGCCAGCCGGAACGCGGAGGAACCGGCTCGCCGGCACGCCCGATTCCGCCGCCGTCCAGCAGCCGGCCCCCCGCCCGCTCGACCAGGGCGGCCGCCGGGCTGCCCGGCCCGGCCCACACGGGCGGCTGGTCCCAGGCCAGCACCAGCACCGGGGGGCGCTGGGGCCAGGGGACGGAGCCAACGGCGGCCGCCACCCGGTGGAGGCGCCGCCGGTAGGCGCCGGCCACCTCCCGGCCCCGCCCGGGCCGGTGCAGCCATCCGGCCAGGCGCTCGGCCGCCGCCGGCAGCTCCCCCACGTCCTGCCAGCGCAGGGTGGCCACCGCCCAGCCCCGAGCCCGCAGGGTGCTCGCCAGCCCCGGCTGGCGGGTCACCGCCGGCAGCAGCACCAGGTCGACGGCGCCCGGCCGCAGGTGCTGGATCTCGGCCCCGGGCGGCAACACCGTCACCGCCCCGCCGTCCTCACCGCCCAGCAAGGCGCGGGCCAGGTCGCACAGGTCCCGGCCGCTGCAGGCGATGCGGCGCGGGGGTCCGGGCAGGGTGACCCGCTGGCCCAGGTCGTCCCGGAAGACCCACCGGGCCGCAGGCGGGCCGGCCGGCCCTTGCCGCCCTCCCGCCGCCGGGGCGCCGGCACCCACCCATCCCGCGGCCAGGCCGAGGGCGACGGCCACTCCCCAGACCCACCCGCGCCTCCAAAAACCCAGCCTCCAAAAACCCATGGGCACCGGGATCGGCCCTCCCGGTGCCCATGGCTATGTGCTCGCCGCGACGGCCAGACCGCCGGCGCCGCCCCGCCGATCGGGCTTCGCGCCGCCGGTCCGGAAGCCGCCTGGGGCCGGGCGAGCCTCGGGACCGGCAGGCGACGGGCCCGGGCAGCCGGCCCGCGGTCCCTGCTGACCGGCGCGCCGCAAAGGGCACGGTCCTCCCGGCACCGTCGCCGGGGCCGGCCGGCGGAGCCGGGTGACCGGCACCCCCCGGCGCCCGGGGGTCCGGCCGCCGCCCCGACCCCCAGCCGCCCCCTTGCCTACTCGGCGGGCAGGGCGGCCAGGCGTTCCTTCAGTTTTTGGATGCTGGCGATGGCCGACGGGTCGACGCCCCGCAACAAGGCGGCATAGACCGAGACGAAATCGCCGAAATAGGCCAGGCTGAGCAGCTGGGCCAGCCGGCCCTGCCCCCGCCCCTGGACGGTCACCCACTCCGCCCGGTCGCCCACCAGCTCGGCGGTGATGGCCATCCGAGCCTGGTTGCGGGGGTGATCGGCGGGCGCCTCCAGGCGGACGATCAGCGGGCGGGCCCGCCCGGACCCGAAGCCGGCGCCGGGCGCCGGCTCGCCCTCCCGGGCCCGGCCGGAGGCCGCCGCCACCGCGACCCCGCCGGGGACCGGGTCCGCCCCGGCCGGCTGCGCCCCGACCCCCTCCCAGCCCATGATCTCGTTGTGGTTGAGCTCGGGAAAGCTGTGGGAATGGGCCAGCTGCTTGGCGTTCTCGTTGATCTGGCACTGCCACCGGTAGGCGGCCGCCTGGCCGAGCCGCCCGGCCCCGTAGACGAAGAGGGGCCGGTCCAGAAGCCGCCGGGCCAGGGCCTGCGCCGGCCCCTCGGGGCCATTGGGCTCCAGCTCCCGGGCCAGGGACCGCAAGACGGCGATGGCCTCCTCCACCTGGGCCGACGGGTCGCCCAGCCCCGCCCAGGCGCAGGTCAGGTAGAGGACCGGCAGCATGAGGTAACCCAAGGCGGCCCGGGGCGCCAGGCCGGCCGGCACCCGGACCTGACGAACCGGCCGGCCGGCCGCCTCGGCGGCCGCCGCCCGCTCCAGCAAGGGGCCGCCGCTCGCCACCGCCACCACCGCGGCTCCGCGGCGCAACGCCTCGTCGAAGGCGCTCAGGGTCTCTTCCGTCGCGCCGGAATAGCTCACGGCAAAGACCAGGTCCCGGGGCCCCACCCAGCCGGGCAAGCCATAGTCGCGGTGGACCACCACGGGCACCGGCGCCTCCGGTTCCAGCACCGCGGCAACGAAATCGCCGCCGATGGCCGAGCCCCCAAGCCCGGCCACCAGGACCGCCCGCGGGACCTCCGCCAGGGGCCGGGGCACGTTGGTGGCGTCCCGGCCGAGCCGCAAGGCCTCCTCCAGCTGGTGGGGGAAGGCCGCCACGACCCCCAGCATCCCCGACCGGTCGAAGGCCCGCAGTCCCTGCCAGTCCACGGCCCCGCTGGCGTCCTGGTCCCCGCTGGCCCTCCCGGCCGGCGCCGCCCGGCCGGCGGCACCGGCGCCATCCCTGACCATCTCTCCGGCGTCCATCCTTCGGCCTCCCTCTCGACGCCCCTGGACGTCCCGATGGTGCCGTTGATCACCCCTGCGCGGGCGGACGCCATCCCCCGCCACCCTGGCCGGCCGCCGCCGCGGCGCCGGCCGATCCCCCGTCCCGCCAGTCTCAGCCGTCGCCGCCGTCCTCCCCGTGGACGGCGGCCTCCGCCGGCCCGCCGCCCAGGGACGGGATCGCATAGACCTCCGCGGGCGGCGGCGCCGGCCCGCCCGCCGGCTGCTCCACCAGGATCCCCTCCCGCGCCAGGGTGGCCGCCGTGGCGTCGACGAGCCCGTCCCCGCCGGGCAGGCCCAGGGCGGGAAAACCGCCGGGCGGCAACACCAGCCGGTAGGGCATGGCCAGCCGCAGGCGCGATCCCTGCACCACCGGCCAGAGCCCCAGGGCGAACAGTTCCGCTTCGATGCGCACGGGTTCGGCCTCCAGGCCCTGCCCCCGGCACCAGGCCGCCAGGGCGTCCAGGTCGACGGCGGTGCCGCCGGCCCCGGCGCGGGAGGCCACCAGGTCGGCCACCACGGCCCAGGCGGTGGCGGGCGACTCGAGCCAGGCGGCCGGCAGGTGGACGGGCTGTTCCGGCCAGAGCCGCTCCGTCGCCAGGTCCCACAGGGCCGCCCGGGCGGCGCCGCGGGCCCGGCCCGGCCCGGCCGCGGCCGGTTCGTCCGCCGGGGTCTCCCCGGCTTCGCCGGCGCCGTTGGCTTCGCCCTCCGGCTCCTCGTTGCGGCCCGTCAGCAGCACCGGCAGCCAGGGGTCGAACCAGGCGGTGACCTGCCAGCGCCGGTGGAACCGCTCCACCAGCCCGGGCCCGGGCGCCTCGCCGGCGGCCGCGGCCGCCCGGCGGATCCGGGCACCAAGCCAGCGGGCAGCCTCCTGGGGCGTCAGGACGCCACCGGCCGGCCCATCCCCCGCCGCCGGGGACGCCCCCCGAGCCGCCGCGCCGGTGTCGGCCTTCGTACCGGCGGCCGCCTCCGCCTCCAGCCCCTCCGCCTCCAGCCGCCGGAAGGCGGCGTGGAGCATCACGGCCCGGGCAAAGATGGGGTCGGCCAGGGCCAGGGCGACCAGCTGGTCCGCCTCGCTGCCGGCCCGGACCCAGGTGTCGTTGAGGGGCGTGGCGGTCCAGGTGTCGTCCAGCCCCGTCAGCCACCCCATGGTGTGAAGGTAGGCGATGACCTGGCGGGCCTGGGAGCGCTGGCGCCAGCGGCCCAGGTAGGAGGTGAGCTGGGCGGTGTCGTAGACGTGGCCCGCCAGCAGTTCCGCCAGGAGCCCCCGCACCGCAGCCAGGTTGGTCGGCCGCGGCCCGTAGGCGGGCGCCCCGACCACGCCCGCGGCCCCGGGGTCCGTGGCCAGCCATGCCGTCAGGCCGAACCGGTCCCGCCCGTACCGGAGCACGGCCGGATCCTCGTTCAGGGCCCGGGCCACCGTGCGCCGGGGGTAGCGCCGCTCCGCCTGCACGGCGGCGACCACCTGGTCCAAGGCCACCGGCTCCCCCGCTTCCGCCAGGGCATCGCGGCAGAGCTGGGTCAGGTTGCGCTCGGGCTCCCGTTCCCAGTGGCTGAGGCCGTAGATCCCCCGGTCGACCCGGCGGAAGGGCTCCCCGGAGGAGAGGATCGTCAGCACATGGGTCGGGGGCATCTTCCGCCCTTCGGGCAAGAGCTCATTGACCAGCCGGGTCAGCTCCGCGTAGTGCAAGGGCCGGCCGGCCCGCTGCAGGGCCTGGTAGACGTAGTCGCGGGCCCGCACCCGCCGCCCCTCCCGCCAGGAGGCCAGGCCGTACAAGCCGCCCTGGAACCGGGTGAAGGATCCCTGGGTGGCGACCGCCGCCCGGGCCATGGCCTCGGCCGGCGCGGGCAAGTCCTCCATGGTTTCCGCCAGGTGGCGGGCCAGGTCGGCGAGGGGCAAGGGACGGCCGGCGGCGGCCAAAAAGGCCTCGAGCCGCCGCGCCGCATCGGGCAGGCGCTGGGCGATCTCCACCGTCGACCAGGTGGAACCGGCCACCCGGCGCAACCCCGGCGTCAGCTGGACCAGCAGGCCGACCAGCCGCACCGCCTCGTCGGTCGCCTCGGG
>DATCLH010000055.1:0-3234 GCA_036564035.1 Thermaerobacter sp. | reverse complement strand
TCGAGGACCTGGCCGCGGCGCCGGCCCGCCGCTTCCTGGAGGAGGCCGACGTGCTGCTGGTGGTCGGCACGACCCTGTCCCCCGCCGAGCACGGCGACCTGAACGTCAAGGGCCGGGTCGTCCACATCGACCGGGACGTGGAGCGGCTGGGGCGCAACGTCCCGGTGTGGCTGGCCCTGCCCGGCGACGCCGGCCCCGTGCTGGCGGCCCTGGTGCGCCGGGTCGAGGCGGAGCAGGCCCGGCCGGGCGGTCCCGAGATGTACCTGGGGGCGACCGGGCCGGACCAGCGGCGCCGGGCGGTGGCCCGGCTCAAGGACGACCTGGCGGCCGCGCCGCCGGCCGTGGCCTCGGCCACCGCGGCCTGGCTCCGGGAATTGGACCCGCGGTTGACGGCCGCCGAGCCGGGCGCCGTCAGCGTCGCCGAGGCGACCCTGCTGCCCGTGCCCGGACCCCGGTCCCTGCTGGTCCCGGTGCGGCTCGGCCAGCCGGGCTACGCGATCCCGGCGGCGTGGGGGGCGGTGCGGGCCACCGGGCGCCCGGCCCGGGCCATCACCTCGGCGGCGGGCCTCTGGGCCGCGGCGGCGGTCCTGCCCTGGCTCTCGACCCTGGCGGCCGACCTGGAGGTCCTGGTGCGGCTGGACGGGGATGGGGACGAGGCGGCCCGGGAGGCGTTTGCGGAGGCGGGTTGGGCCGGGGCGGGGCGATCGGCAGAGGGCGCGGTGGTCGCCGAGTTCTTCCGGCGGGCCGTCCCCGCCCTGGCCCTGGAATGGGACGAACCGGCCCCCGGCCGCGGTGTGCCCTTCGCCCGCCTGCGCCCGGCCCTGGCGTAGGGAGCGGGCGTCCCCGTGGCGAAGCCTCTTCCGACGGCGCCGCGGCCGGCCGGATGGCGACCGCGGCGGCCCTCCGGCCGGGAGCCACCGGCCGGACGGATGGAGGCACGACGCCATGGTGGCCTTGACCGCCTTCTTCGCCGGGGCCGTGCTGATGGCCCTGGAGCTCCTGGGCAGCCGGCTTCTGGCCCCCACCTTGGGGAGCTCCATCTTCGTGTGGGGCAGCTTGATCGGGGTCGTCCTGACCGCCCTGAGCCTGGGATACGCCCTGGGTGGGGCGGCGGCCGATCGCTGGCCCACCCGGGCCGGCCCCGCCCTGGTGCTGGTGCTGGCGGCGGGGTGGACCCTGCTGCTGGCGGCCCGGGGGGAGAGCTGGGTCGCCGCCCTGGCCGGGCGGGCGGCCGACCCCCGGGGCGGCGCCCTGCTGGCCTCGGCGTGCCTGTTCCTCCCGCCGGGGATCCTGCTGGGCAGCATCTCCCCCTGGGTGGTGCGGCTGGCGGCGCCGGCGACCCAGCGGGTCGGGCGGGTGGCCGGCAACCTCTACGCCATCTCCAATGCCGGCAGCATCGCCGGCACCCTGGCCACGTCCTTCTGGCTGATCCCCTGGTGGCCGGCGGGGACGATCCTTCAGGTCCTGGCCGCCATCCTGGCGGCCGTGGCCTTGCTCCTGGCCGGCCGCCGCCACCTGGCCGTCGCCTTGCCGGCGGCGGCGGTGCTGGGCCTGGCGGTGGTCCCGGCGCCGGCCGCCCCGGCCGTCACCGCCGACGGGGCGCGGATCGTCTTCCAGAAGAACACCCTCTACCACCACCTGCGGGTCGAAGATCGGGGGGACAGCCGGTTCCTCCGCTTCGACAACTCCTGGCAGAGCGGGATGTACCTGCACGACCCGGTGACGGCCCGCTTCGAGTACACCGACGTGATGCATGCGGGGTGGGCCCTCAACCCCCAGGCGCAGAAGGTCCTGCTGGTCGGCCTGGGCGGCGGCTCGATCCCCAAGCGGGTGCTGTCCTCCTACCCCGGCGTGTCCATCGACGTGGCCGAACTGGACCCGGTGGTGGTCGACGTGGCCCGCCGGTTCTTCCACCTGCCCAGCGACCCGCGGCTGCGGGTGTTCGTGGAGGACGGCCGCCGGTTCGTCCGCCGCTCGCCGGAGCGGTACGACCTGGTCCTGCTGGACGCCTACTACGCCGACGCCATCCCCTTCCACCTCACCACCCGCCAGTTCCTGGAGGAGGTGAAGGGGCGGCTCGCGCCGGGCGGAGTCGTGGTAGCCAACGTCATCGGGTCCCTGGAGGGACCCCGCAGCGCCCTGTTGCGGGCCTTCTACCGCACCTACCGGGAGGTGTTCCCCGAGGTCTACCTGCTGCCCGTCCTGCCGGTGGAACCGGCGGAGCTGCAGAACGTGATCCTCCTGGCCCGGGAGGACCGGGATGCCCCGGGACCCCTCTCGGCGGAGGAACTGGCCCAGGCCATCGGCCGCTGGACCGCCCGCCACCCGGAGCTGGAGGCGCTGGCCGCGGCGGCCGGGTGGATCTACGACCGGCCGGTGCCCGTCGACGACGTGCCCGTGCTGGAGGACGACTACGCCCCCGTGGATGCCCTGCTCCACTTCGAGGGGCAGGATCCCCTGTCGCAGATCCTGCGGCCGGGCGGCGGGCGATAGGGGGCAGGCGGGGTACGCAACGCCGGGCCGATCCCGGTTCCGGGCGGGGGATGGGAAGCAGAGGGGCCAGCGGCCGGCCGGTCGGGGCCGTCCCTGAGCTCAAAGGCGCTCCCGATCCCGGGGCGGGCCGCCCTGGATCGGTGCCGGCGGGGATTGCAGGGGAGGGATGGGGCGATGAGCCTGCTGATTCGCTGGCTGATCAGCGCCGGGTCCATTCTGCTGGTGGCCTGGTTGCTGGAGGGGATCGACGTCAGCGGGCCGGGGGCGGCCCTGGTGGCCGCGCTGGTGCTCGGTTTGGTCAACGCGGTGATCCGGCCGGTGGTGCTGTTCCTGACCATGCCCATCGGCTGCCTGACCCTGGGCCTCTTCACCTTCGTGGTCAACGCCCTGATGTTCTGGCTGGTGGGGGCGGTCGTCGACGGGTTCGAGGTGGAGGGCTTCGTGCCGGCCCTGATCGGCTCGCTGCTGGTCAGCGTGGTCAGCACCGTGGCGAACCGGCTCTGGGCGGATCGGGGGGAGCGGTAAGGCCAGCGGGCCACCAGGCCATCGGGCCACGAGGCCATCAGGCCCCTGGTCCCGGGCCCTCAGGTGACGGCCGGCGCGGGCCGGCCGGAGGGTGCAGCTCTCCGGCGGAGGTGGCCGGCCGGTTCGTGCCGGTGGCGTCCTTGCGTGGTTCCGGCCCGGCGTCCCGGACGCCGCCCCCTGCGGTCACGGGGGCGGCGGCCTTGCGGCCGTCGGGAG
>DATCLH010000054.1:0-2885 GCA_036564035.1 Thermaerobacter sp. | reverse complement strand
GGCGGTCGATGCTACACGGGGCTGGGAACCGTGGGGCCGGTGGCGATGGCCAGCCGCCGCAGGACCGGCGTCAGGGACCGGCGGGCCGCGGCGGCCCGGGCCCAGAGATCGCCCGTCCGGGCCAGCCGGGCCGGCGCGGTGCGCAGGGTCCAGGTGGCGGGATCCACCCCTCGCTCCAGCTCCTCCCAGGTCACCGGCATGGACACCGGAGCGCCCCGCCGCGGCCGCGGCCCGTACACCATGACCAGGGTCTTGCCCAGGCCGTTCTGCAGGAAGTCCAGGTACACCGCCTCCGGCGGGCGGCGGGCCACGGCCCGCACCGTGGTCACCAGGCGCGGCCGTAGCCGCTCGACCAGCGCCGCCACCCGGCGGGCGAATTCCGTCACCACGGGATAAGGATGCTCCGGAAGGATGGGCACGAACACGTGCAGCCCCGTGGCGCCCGAGGTCTTGGGAAAACCCTCCAGATCCAGGGCGGCCAGGACCTGCCGGACCACCAGCGCCACCTCAACGGCCATGGCGAAGGAGGCCCGGGGCCCCGGGTCCAGGTCGAACACCACCCAGTCCGGCCGGTCCGGGTGGTGGACGGTGGACAGCCAGGGGTGGATCTCGATGGCGGCCTGCTGGCCGAGCCACGCCAGGGTGGCCGGTTCGTCCGCCAGGAGGAACCGGATCAGCCGGCCCTCCCGGGTGCGGTAGGGCCAGGTGCGCACCCAGGCCGGGGTGCCCGCGGGGGCGTCCTTCTGGTAGAACCCCTCGCCGTCGACCCCGTCCGGATAGCGGGTGGCCACCAGCGGGCGGTCGCGCAGGTGGGGCAGGACGTAGGGGGCCACCTGCACCAGATAGGCGATGAGGTCCGCCTTGGTCAGCCCGTCCGCCGGCCACAGCGGCCGCTGCAGGTGGGAGACCTCCAGCAGCCGGCCGGCCACCTGCACCCGCAGGCGCTCCTCGACCACCGCCCATCCCTCCAGGGACCACGGCCCCTCCCTCCAGGCACCCTGGGGCGCACCCTGGGGCGCCGTTGGCGGCCACTGGCGGAGCCCGGCCCGGCCGGTTCGTCCCGCTGGACGCCGCCTTACACCGCGCCGCGGGCCGGGTGGGAGGCGGGCAGGCGGCAGTCGGAGGGGGCCACGTCGTCCCGCCAGCGGTGGAAGACGGGATGGCGCAGGTGCCCCTGGGGCGTCCACTCCAGGAAACCCACCTGGCAGACCAGGGCCGGTTCGACCCAGACCACCGGCTGGCCGCGGGCCCGCTCGGGAACGGTGGCGAAGGGGCAGGTGGGCCGGGGCCGCAGGCGCCGGAGGAACCAGCGGGCCTCGGCGGCGCTCAGCCCCGTGCTGACGTGGCCCACGTAGCGGAAGGTCCCGTCGTCGGCGAAGAGGCCCAGGAGCAGGGTCCCCACCCCGGCCGCCCGGCCGCCGGGCAGCACGCCCCCCACCACGGCATCCAGCTCCCGCTCCGCCTTGATCTTCTGCCAGTAGGCGGTGCGCCATCCCGGCAAATAGGGGCTGTCCAGGCGCTTGGCGACCACGCCCTCCAGCCCCTGGGCCCGTACCCGGTGGAAGAAGGCCTCCCCCGCGCCGTCGATCCCCTGGGAAAGGACCAGCCCCGGGGCCGAACCGGCTGGGAACAGGCGGGCCAGGCCGTCGACCCGTTCGGCCAGGGGCCGCGCCAGCCAGAGCCGGCCCCCGGCGCCCAGCAGGTCGAACAGCACCAGCAAGGCGGGCACCGGCCCCTGGGGGCGGCGGGTGCCGGCCGGCCGGCCCAGGCGGCGCTGCAAGGCGGCGAAGGAGGGGCGCCCGTCGACCAGGGCCACGATCTCGCCGTCCAGCACGGCCGCCTCATCCAGGTGGCGGTGGACCGCGGCCAGCTCGGGGAAGAAGGGGGTCAGGTCGTAGCCGTGGCGCGACTGCAGGTAGGTGCGGCCCGCGCGGGGGTCGGCGAACACCAGGCAGCGGTAGCCATCCCACTTGACCTCGAAGCGGTAGCCCGGGGACGAGAAGGGACCCGGCGCCCGGCGGGCCAGCATGGGGGCCAGTCGCCCGGGGCGCCACAGTTCGTCCCAGTTGCGGGGAAGGGGAGGGCCGGCCGCCGTCACCGCCGGCCCTCCCCCTGGGGCGCCTGGCCGGGGCCTCCGCCGCCGGCAAAGCCGGTCCCCACCGGGGCTCCTTCGCCGCGCCCCGGCCACAGGTCGCCCGGCGCCGGCGACGGCATCCGATCTCCCGCCAAACCCTGCGCCCCCCCGCGGGCCGGCCCTTCCCCGGCCCGCGGGGCGGGTGAGTCCCCGTCGAGCCGTTCCAGGCTGGCCCGCAGAGCTTCCATCAGGTCCAGGACCGGGGCCGGTTCCGGCGGGGTGACCACGGCCTCCTGGCCGGCCAGCTTGCGCTGAACCACCGCCAGCAGCGCCTCCCGATACCGGTCGTGGTAGCGCCCCGGATCGAAGGGCGCCGTCAGGCGGTCGATCAGGTGGAGGGCCAGCTCCAGTTCCCGATCGGCGGTCCCGTCGGCCGTCCGGGGACCGGGACCTGGGGGATCACCGGGGGCCGCGGGGGTGGCGGCAGCGGCGGCCCCGGGCCTGGCGGCGGGGCCGGCCAGCGGGATGGCCGCGCCATCGCCGGCCCGGGCAGCGGCCGGACGGAACCCGGGCGCCGCTCCGGCGCCGAAGGTGCCGTTGGACCAGGTGGGGGTGCCGTTGCCGCCGGCGGGGCGTGGACCGGCCGCCGCCCCGTGGGCCGCCCGGGCGGGAAGGGGTTCCGGGGCCCCCAGGGCGGCGAAGGCCGGCAGGGCTTCCAGCGGCCGGATCTCATCGGGGTAGGCCATGGCCACCAGGGCCAGGGCCTGGTGGCGATAGGTGCGCAGGCAGGCCAGGGTTTCCTTATTGCGCA
>DATCLH010000053.1:0-2068 GCA_036564035.1 Thermaerobacter sp. | reverse complement strand
CATCCAGCCCGGCGGCTCGGTCCGGGACGGCGAGGTGATCGCCGCCGCCGACGAGGCCGGGATCGCCATGGTCGTCACGGGCCGGCGTCACTTCCGCCACTGATGGCCCGGCCGCCAGCGGTGCCGCCCCGTTACCAACGGGCCGTTCTGGATCGAACCGGGAGGAGGAGCCGGTATGCGCGTGGCCGTGATCGGGGGCGGCGGGCGCGAGCACGCCCTGGCCCGGGCCCTGGCGGCCAGCCCGCGGGTGGAGCGGGTCCTGGCCTTGCCCGGCAACGACGGCATGGCCGCCATGGGCGTGGAGTGCCTGGGCGGCGACCCCTTGGATCTGGATGGTACGGTGCGCCGGCTGGCGGACCGGAGAGTGGACCTGGCGGTGGTCGGGCCGGAGGCCCCCCTGGTGGCGGGACTGGCCGACCGGCTGGAGGCGGCGGGCATCGCCGTCTTCGGTCCCCGCCAGGCCGCCGCCCGCATCGAGGGCAGCAAGGCCTTCGCCAAGGCCTTCATGGCCCGCCACGGCATCCCCACCGCCCCCGGCTCCATCTTCGACGATCCCGCCGCCGCGGAGGACTTCCTGCGCCGTCACCCGGGCCCGTGGGTCGTCAAGGCCGACGGCCTGGCGGCGGGCAAGGGCGTGTTCGTCTGCGACGGTACCGCCGCCGCCCTGGCGGCGGTCGGCCGGCTGATGCGCCGGGGCGACCTGGGGGCCGCCGGCCGGCGGGTGGTGATCGAACAGCGGCTGGAGGGCCGGGAGCTCTCGGTCCTGGCCTTGACCGACGGGGAACGGGTCCAGGTGCTGGCCCCGGCCCGGGACTACAAGCGCCTGGAGGACGGCGACCGGGGCCCCAACACCGGCGGCATGGGGGCCTTCTCCCCGGTGCCGGAGGTGACGCCGGCCCTGCTGGATGCCGTGCGCCGGGCGATCCTGGAGCCGGCCGTGGCCGGGCTGGCGGCGGAGGGCCATCCCTACCGCGGGATCCTCTACGCCGGTCTGATGCTGACGGCGGAGGGGCCCCGGGTTCTGGAGTTCAACTGCCGCTGGGGAGACCCGGAGGCCCAGGTCCTCGTGCCGCGCCTGGCGACGGACCTGGCCGGCCTCTGCTGGGCGGTGGCCACGGGGCGGCTGCCGGCGACCGAGCCCGCCTGGCGGCCCGAAGCGGCCGTCTGCGTCGTGCTGGCGGCACCCCGCTACCCCGACGAACCGGCCCACGGCCTGCCCATCACGGGCCTGGAGGAGGCCGCCGCCCGGCCGGGCGTGTTCGTCGACCACGCGGGCACCCGCCGCCAGCCGGAAGGTTGGGTGACCGCCGGGGGGCGGGTGCTGGCCGTGACGGCCCTGGGGCCCACCCTGGCCGAGGCCCGGCGCCGGGCTTACGAGGCGGCCGCCCTCATCCGCTTCCCGGGCCGCCGGTTCCGGCGGGACATCGCCGGGGACGGGGCCGGGGCGGTGGCGGCGGGGCCAGACCGGAGCTGACCGGACCCCCGCCCGGAGTTTCGCCGGCGCCGGCCCCCGCCGGCGGCTGGGAATGGCACTGCTGCCACCGGCGCATGCTGTTGGCGTGCCGGGGCCCGAACCCGACCGGTGCGGGCCGCCGGCCACACCCTGGGCTGCGGCCGGGGGCCGGGTGCGTCGCCGTGGGGTGGAACCGGCTCCCGCCGGGCCCCCCGGTGGCGGTGACCCGTGGCGGAGCAGCGGCAGAAGGCCCAGGTGGCCCATCAGGTCAAGCAGCTGGTCAGCCTCTCGTCGGCCCTGTCCGAGCGGCTGGGCGACCTGGTGCAGGAGCTGGCGTCGTCGAACCAAGCCGGCTTCACCGGCGATTTCACGGGCACGGTGACCGTGGACCTGGAGCGGCTGCGGGCGGCCCTGCACCACACGGCCGACCTCAACGCCCGCTTCTTCCGGCACCGGGGACGCTTGCTGGCCGTCCTGGTCTTCCTGGAGCCCCTGGTGGACACCCAGCGGCTCAAGGGCCTGGTCGAAGACCTGGACAAGTTCCTGCGCCAGGGGCCACCCAAGGCCGCCCCGAACCCGGCCTGGTGGCGGTTCGGCGACGAGGTGGAGGCGGTC
>DATCLH010000052.1:0-2074 GCA_036564035.1 Thermaerobacter sp. | reverse complement strand
GGCCACCTGGATCTCGCAGCGCTCGGCCAGCCCGGCGGCCACGATGTTCTTCGCCACCCAGCGGGCGGCATAGGCGCCGGAGCGGTCGACCTTGGTCGGATCCTTGCCCGAGAAGGCGCCGCCGCCGTGGCGGGCGTAGCCGCCGTAGGTGTCGACGATGATCTTCCGGCCCGTGAGGCCCGCGTCACCCTGGGGGCCGCCGACGACGAACCGCCCCGTTGGATTGATGTAGATCCGCGTCTTCTCATCCAACATGGAGGGCGGCACGACGGCCTCGATGACGTGGCGCCGCAGGTCCGCCTCCAGCTGGGCGCGGCTCACGTCCTCCCGGTGCTGGGTCGACAGGACGAGGGCCTCCACGCGGACGGGCCGGCTCCCCTCGTACTCCACGGTCACCTGGGCCTTGCCATCAGGGCGCAGGTACGGCAGCACCCCGGACTTGCGCACCTCCGCCAGCCGCCGGGTCAACCGGTGGGCCAGGGTGATGGGCAGGGGCATCAGCTCCCGCGTCTCCCGGCAGGCGAAGCCGAACATCATGCCCTGGTCGCCGGCCCCGATGCGGGCGAAGTCGTCGGGCGGCGCCTCGCCATGCCGGACCTCCCAGGCGTCCAGGACGCCCTGGGCGATGTCGGGGGACTGCTCGTCGATGGCGGTGAGCACGGAGCAGGTGTCGGCGTCAAAGCCGTACTTGGCCCGGGTGTAGCCGATCTCCCGCAGCACGTCGCGGACCAGGGCGGGAATGTGGACGTAACAGGTGGTCGAGATCTCCCCCATGACCAGGACCATGCCGGTGGTCACGGCCGTCTCACAGGCCACCCGCGCCTGGGGATCTTGCTCCAGGATGGCGTCGAGCACCGCGTCGGAGATCTGGTCCGCGATCTTGTCGGGGTGGCCCTCCGTCACCGATTCCGAGGTGAACAGGTGGCGGCCCTTGGCACGCGTCACGCGGGGTTCCTCCCTTCCGCGAGATAGATAAAACGACCCCTTCTCCGGAGAGAAGGAGCCTCCATCCCTGCGGCCCGCGCGGTGCCCGTGGCCCGCCACGGTCCTGGCCCCCGGCCGGACGAACCGGCCGGTCCGGTCCTCGGGCCGGCGCAACCCTGCACCGCACGGCATTCCGGGCAGGCGGGCCCGGCCGGCGGGCGGCCCGCGCGGTGCACGACCGGTGGGTGCCCCGCCGGAATCGGCGAACCAGCGCGAAGACCCGGGCCTGCGAAAACCCAGGTTAGTCTAGCAACCCCCGCGAGGCGGTGTCAATTGCCGTTGTCAAGGGGTGTCGATGCCGGTCTGGGGAGCCCGGCCGCAGGCGCTCATGACCCGCCGGCCCCACCGCCGGCCCCATTGCGGGTCCCCCCGCGGGTCCCAGCGCCGGCGCCGCCCTCACCCGGAGGAGGGGAGGAGGGGACCGGCCGCCGCGGGGTGTCCGGCTGCCCGTGCCGGGCGTAGGCCGCCACGGCCCGCCGCGCCTGCTCGAGGAACCGGGCCCGCTCGCCTAGGGCCTCGTGCCGGACGGCCAGGGCCAGCCGGAGCTGGCGGTCGGCCTCCAGGGCCCGGCGCAGGTGGTCTTCCAGCTGGGCCAGCCACTGGCGGGCGGCGGGCCCGCCGGGCAGGCCGTGCCCGCCCTCGCCGGCGCCCCGCTGGAGCCGTTGGAGCCGGGCGCTGACCTGTTCCTGGAGGAAGCGGCGGGCCTCCAGCTCGGCCCGGGCCGTCTCCCAGTCCCCCCGGCCCGCGGCGGCCTGGGCCCTCCGGCCCCGCTCGATCCAGCGATCCAGGTCCTTGCGGGTCTCGACGACCAGCTCCCAGAGGTCCGTTTCGCTCACCGCCGCACCTCCCCGCCCGCGGGACCGCCCCGGCTGAACTGGCCACCGGGGCCGGCCCCCCCGGCCGAATCGGGTGCCCCGGCAGGGCCGGTTCCTCCGGCCCCGCCGGCTCCTCCGCTGGCACCGGCGCCGCCGGCGCACAGGGCGGCCCAGGCCTCCCGGATGGGCGCCAGCACCCGGACCACGTCCCCGGCCAGGCGCGGGTTCGCCTTGACGTTGGCCTCCACCAGCCGCTCCTGACAGAACAGGTAAAG
>DATCLH010000051.1:0-2010 GCA_036564035.1 Thermaerobacter sp. | reverse complement strand
GCGGCCGCGGGTCTCGCGCCACGGCCCGCGCGGCGCCGCTGGCGGTTGCGCTGGGGCCGGCTGGTGGCGACGGCGGTGGCCGCCTACCTGCTGGCAGGCCTGATCCTCCAGCAATGGGCCTTGTGGCAGGCCCAGAAGGATCTGCGGGCCCTGGATCGCCAGCTGCAGCAATTGCGCAGCCGCGCCGTGGAGCTGGAGTCGGCCCGCCAGCGGGTGGAGGACCCGGCCTACGTCGACGAGACGGCGCGCCGCCGCCTAGGCCTGGTCCAGCCGGGCGAGACGGTCATCCAGCTGGTGGACGAGCCGGGCGGGTCGGACTAGAATAGGGACGCGAATAGGGACGGGGCGCGGCGAGGACGCGCGGCGCCGGGGTGTCGGAACCGGCAGACGAGGCGGACTTAAAATCCGCTGGGCGCAAGCCCGTGTGGGTTCGAGGCCCACCCCCGGCACAGAGGCCCACCCACGCCACCAAGGGAACACGAGGGTGTTGAACGGCGGCCGGCCGGTCCGGTGACGGGCCGTTCTGCCGGGTCGTCCCCTCCGCCCGCCCCGTGCCCTTTGCCCCCTTCGTCCCCAGGGCCCGCTCGTCCCCGGTCGCCGGGCCCACCCGCTGGCCGGGGGCCGGGAGGGCCACGGCCCCCGTCGCCGGTGGCTCCTACAGGGTATGGCCCCTGGCTCGGTTCCGCCGCCCCGCATGCCGCTCCATGCGGTGGCGAAATCGTGCTGAAGGATGCCGGCGCCGATGGCTGAGGCCGGCACGGCAGCCATGGCCCATGGGACCGGTGCCACCGCCTGGCTGGTCGCCGGGCGTGCGGCCTGTTACCATCGGGACGGTGGGAGGTGGAGAACATGGGAGGCGAGCTTGGGACCCTGCTGCTGAAGCTGGTGCTGGCCCTGGTCGGGGGCGGGCTCACCCTGATCGGCGTGGCGGGCATCATCCAGGGCAACCTGTCCAGCCTGCGCGTCCCCAACCGCGTGGTGGCGACGGTGGTCTTCGTTGTCGGTCTGGCCCTGGTCACCATTTTCGGGGAGCCCGACCTGGTCACCAAGATCATGGCGGCCCTGGGGGGACAGTGACCTCCGGGCCGGCTGGCTGGCCGGGCTGGCCCGGCCGATGCCGGTTCGACCGGGGCCGGTTCGTCCGGAGCCGGACGGGAAGAGGGCGCCGTACAAACGGTGCGAGAACGTCTCACCGGGGAGGCGGGCCGCTGGAGGCGGCCCGCCTTTCGTCTGCGGTGACCCAGGGCCAGACCAGGACGGCGCCCAGCCCGTTGAACAGGGTGTGGGCCCATGCCACCTGGCGCGCCGGGTCGTCGGCCAGGGCCTGGGCCATGCCGGCCAGCACGGGCCCCAGGGGCGCGGCGGCCAGGGCGTTGAGCAGGTTCATCCCCAGGTGGAACACGGCCAGGTCGAGGGCCGTTCCCCGCAGCAGCAGCCCCGCCAGCAGCACGTCGCTGGTCGTGCCCACGTTGGCCCCGTAGACCACGGGCAGAGCCTGGCGCAGATCCAGCAGGCCGGCCGCCACGGCCCGCTGCAGGACCGCCAGCACGGCGCTGCTGGACAGGGCGCCGGCCGACAGGACCAGGCCCGTGGTGAAGCCCGCCCAGGGCTGCCGGACCCAGGTGACCCAGCCCGGTTCCGCGGTGCCCGCGCCGGGTCCTCCGGCCAGGGTGGCGAGTACGCCACCGAGGCCGTCCAGGGCCGTGAGGGCGGCGGCCAGGCCCAGGGCCGCCAGCCCAGTGGCGCGGCAGGTCCGGTGGCGCCAGCCCACTGCAGCGGCGGAGATGCCGCCGCCGGCCAGCAGCGCGGCCAGCCCCAGATGGGGGACGGCGGTGAGATGGGCGGTCAGGGTGGTGCCCAGGTTGGCGCCCACCAGGGCGGCGCGCCCCGCGCGGCGGCGCACCCAGCCGGCCGCGGCGGCGGCCAGCAACAGCAGGCTGAAGGTGCTGGAGGACTGCAGCAGGGCGGTGACCAGCAGCCCCGCCAGAAGGCCCTCCCAGGGCCCGGCCC
>DATCLH010000050.1:0-5630 GCA_036564035.1 Thermaerobacter sp. | reverse complement strand
CCCAGGTTGTCCGACGGGTGCCCCCACTCCTTGGCCAGGAAGGTGTCGTTGTAGTCCAGCCAGCGGATCAGGGCGGTGATGTTGAAGGCGCCCTCCACGGGATCCAGCACGTAGGGCGTGCCCGGCACCTTGACCCCATGGGGCACGATGGTGCCCGGCACCGTGGGGCCCAGCAGCTTGGTGCACTCGGGATAGGCCAGGGCGTAGAAGGCCGCCGCCAGGGAGTCCATCAGCACCCAGCGGGCGGTGCGGTAGGCCAGCTCGCTGTCGATGGCCTGGTTCAGCACATAGTCGGCGATCTCCACCAGGACCCGGTCCGGTTCCTGGGGTTTCGTGGCCCCGCCGGCCGGGGCGCTTGCGTCGTGGCTTGCCATGGTGCCGTCCTGCGACCTCCCCTGCGATGATCGCCGCGGGATTCAGCTGCGATCGCCACGGAATTCAACCGCCGCCGGTATCACCTTGGCGGCTCTCGCTATCGCCTTCACGGCCTTCGCCATGCCCGGGGCGCCCATGGCGCATCGCCGCCATGGCCACCGCCATGGCGGCCCTCCATGGACTGGCCACGACCGCTCAGGCCTTGAGCCCCCGCGGCCCCAGATAGCGTACCCGCGGCCGGAAGAGCCGGTTCTCCGCGTGCTGCTCCACCACGTGGGCCACCAGGCCCGCCGTCCGCGCGGCGAAGAAGATGGGCGTGTACAGCTCGATGGGGATGCCCAGCACATAGTAGATCGGCGCGGCGTAGTAGTCGAGGTTGGGATAGAGGCCCTTCTCCTCCCGCATGATGTCCTCGCCCCGCTGGCACATGGCCAACCAGCGGCGCCCTTCCTCGTCGCCGCGTTCTTCCACCAGGCGGGCCAGGGTCTGCTTGAGGATCCAGGCCCGCGGGTCGAACTTGCGCATGTAGACCCGGTGCCCGAAGCCCATGATGCGCTCCTTGCGGGCCAGCTTCTCGCGGATCAGCCGGTCGAGGCCCTCCACGTCCCCCGCTTCCAGCATCATGTGGGCCACGGCCTCGTTGGCCCCGCCGTGCAGGGGACCCTTCAAGGACGCCACCGCCCCGGTCAGGGCGCCGTACACGTCGGACAGGGTCGAGGCGATGATCCGGGCCGTAAAGGTCGAATTGGGCATCTCGTGCTCGCTGTAGGCGATCAGGGCCTGGTCGAAGGCCCGGGCGCCGGCCGGGTCCGGCCGCCGGCCCGTGATCATGTACACGAAGTTCTCGGCGAAGCCCAGCTGGGGGTCGGGAAGGACCGGCTCCCCGCCTTGGGCGATCCGGGTCAGGTTGGCGACGATGGTCGAGACCTGGCCCACCAGCCGCACGCCCTTGGCCCGCTCCGCCTCGGGTTCCGGCGAGTCCGCCTCGGGGTCGAACCCGGCCAGGGCCGAGACGGCGGTGCGCAGCCGGTCCATGGCGTGCATCGACGCCGGCAGCCTGGCGAGGATCTCCCACACGGCCGGCGGGACCTCGGCGGCCAGGAGCTGCCGCTCCAGCTCCTGGCGCTCTTGGTCGCCGGGCAGCCGCTCGTGGATCAGCAGGCCCAGCACGTCCACGTAGGTCTTCTGGGTGATGAGGTCGAGCAGGTTGTAACCGCGGACCACGATCTCCTCGTTCTCCACGTCCAGGTAGGAGATGCGGGTCTCGGTTGCGATCACGCCCTCAAGACCGGGGCGATACTCCTGGTTCTCCATGACGCCACCCCTTTTGATCTGGTGGGGGTCCGGCCGAGGGGTTGGATTTCCCTGTACATGCCGGGCGTGTCACCCCTCACGGTCCCCTTGCCGTTCCTGCTGCGTCCCTCTCATTCGTACCCGACGGGAGGGCCGACCTCCTGCCGGGTCGTCGGCGGGGAACCGGGCGGGTCGGGGCGGCGTCCAAGGGGCGACGGTGCACCCGGCAAGGTTGGCAGGGAGGCGGCCAGGGCCACCGCCCGGCGCCCGCCGGCCGGTGGCTGCTGGGCCCTGCGTGCACCGTCCAGCACAAGCTCGGGGGTGGTCCTGTTGCAACTGCCCGAGTCGGGCCTGCTTTTGCTACCTGAACAACGCACCTCGGGGGTCAAGGTCGCCGGCCGCAGCGGACGCCACACCAGGCGCCGGCCCGCATGCATCCCAGAGGGAGCAGCCGTTTTGTGCACCGTGGGACTGGGTTACAGCCGCCCTGTTGCCCGGATCGCTGGCCGGCCGGCCGTAAGGTGCCGTAAGGCTGGGTGGCTCCTGGGCTGGCTGATGGTGTTGGCGGCGGTGTTGTTGGGACTGCCCAGCGGCCTCGCCCATGCGTCCACCGGTGGAGCGGATCAGGGCAAGTCGCCCGAGCAGGCCTCCCCGCAGCGGGCCGGTTCCCCCGACGAGCCCGTATCCCACTTGGTGGCCCCCGACGACGTGCAGGCGGCTGAGGCGTACTTGCGCCAGCGGTTCGCCGACCGGTTCGGCGGCCTCTACCTGCAGGATGCCGGCAATGGCCAGTTCACCGTTGTTGTGGTGGTCACCCGACCCCTGGGGGCCGGCGGCGAGGAGGCCCTTCGCCAGCGCCTGGGCGGCAAGCCGCTGCGGTTCGTCGAGGGCCGATACACCCTGGCTGAACTCGAGCGGATCCAGGGGACGCTGACCCAGGCCATGCCCCGGCTGCAGGAGCAGGGAGTCCAGGTGGTCTGGAGCGGGGTCGACGTGCGGACCAACCGGGTCCGCCTGGGCGTCGCCAGCGACGTGGAACAAGCGCAGGCCGCCGTTCGGTATCTCCCCGGGGCGGAAGCCATCGTCGTGGTGGAGGCCCAGCCCGTGCAGCTCCTGGGTGCCGAGGGCCGCCCGGCCGTGACTCCGGTTCCCTCGCCGGCCGCTACCGTGGCGGACGGCGGGGCAGAACGGGACGCCGGTGCCGGCGGCGCCCCCGTCCGGCCCGGCGGGTGGTGGGCGGCTTTGCTCACGGCCCTCAGGCGTTGGTGGGCGGCCCTGGTCGCCGTGTTTCACTGATTCCGGCAGTGTCTTGGTTCAGCCCTTGATTCGCGCGGCTTGATTCGGCCCTTGCCATGGCTTGATTCGGCTCGTGTTTTGGCCGGTGCGGCCGCTCCAGCCGGTCTTGGACCAGGTGGAGCGGCCAGTCCACCGGCCAGAGGTCCACGGCGCCACCGGCTTGCAGGAGATCCCATAGGACAGGCACGTGCTCCAACCCGACGGTCACCAGCACCCGCCGCCGCAGGTGGCGGGTGCCGGCATGGGTGCCGGCACGAAGCACGGAAGCGCAAGCGTCCAGGATGTTTGCCGCCATGCGGAGGTTCCGCACTGACCAGGTACGAATCTCTTCCGTGGCGTCCAGCTGGAGTTGTAGCCGGTGCTTGGCCCGGATAAGGTCCATCACCCCCTGATCAAAGATGGCCCGCAGTCCCAGCTCGCGGCGCCCGATCCACTGGAGAAAGGTTTGGGTCACGTCCTGCCACGTCGCCTCCGCGGCGGTCTGCCAGGCCGCCGGCACCGGCGGGCCGGCCACAGAGGCCAAGGGCATGCCCCCGCCGCCCACCGGCCGCGGCTCCGGCTTCGGATCACCAGGGTCCGCCGGGCCGGCTCGTTCGCCCGAACCGGCGTCCGGTTCGTCGGGGTAATCATCGACGGGGTGAAAAGGGATTCCCCTCTCACGGCACAGGGGCAAGATGAGCTGCCCGTACTCCACAGGCCCGCAGTAACCGGGGCGCGTGCCACCCGCGGTCCGTTGCCAGTCGATGGGCCGCACCTCGCCACAGATGGCATCCGGCCCGAACGCAAGGATGATGCAACGGATCACCGTGAAGTCGTAATGGGCAAAGGCCGGCTCCAGGTGTAGCCGGTGTAAGGTGGGAAGTAGCGCCACGGTGATCCGTGGCCCCGCGGTCGCGGCCGGTGTGTCAGGCACGGTGCCACCTCCACGTACGGTCGATCACGCGAAGCGGGAAGCTGGTTTCAATCTCGGCTGGGTCGACCGGCACCGCCGGCCCCTAAGTGTTCCTAAATGTTTCGGGTAACACGCGACACCAAAATCACGGGTTGTGGCGAGAGGACCAGGGTAGCCGTCGCAGAACCGTTACCCCAAGACCACCACATCCGCACCGCCGCAAGACATGGTCACGCTCCTTGCGTAACACCCATGGCTGGGGCCGACATCTCGGGCATCTCGTGGATGGCCGTGGCTTCGGCCGGAGCCGGTGGGCCACGGGAACTGGGCCCTCGAGTGGGGTGCGTCACATGCCGAACCGCACCGTGCGGCTGATTTCGCGGCTGATTTCGTGGTCGGTGCTCGCCTTCCTCCTCTTCACAGCGGCCGGTTGCGCGCAATCGGAGACCACGGAACGCCCGGCGGCTTCTGCCGCGGCCACCGGCCCGAACCAGGGCCAAGCTGGCGACGCCGGCCCGACGTCCCTGGAGGAACCCGGACCCGCATCGCCAGAACCGGCCGGCGGGGGAGCCTCGTCCCCCGCCGGGGCCGACCTGATCTCGGTCGAGGCCTTCTTGCGGGCCAACAAGGGGATCATCGCCTTCGTCTCCCAGGGGCTTTCGGATTGGTCGAGCGGGCTCAAGGAGCTCGGGATCTTGCCCATCAGCCTTGACGGCAGTCCTCTGGAACACGCCACCCCACCGGCGATTCACATCGACCCCGCTTTGACTCCGCCGAGGGACGAGCGTCACCTCCGCGTTGTGGCCACGCGGGTCACCACCCTGGGGGCGTACATCACCCGCATCCATCTCCATCCGGATTCCATCGACGTCGTCATCGTGCCGCAGGATGGGACGTTCCACGACGTCGAGATCGACTTGAACCGGTACAAGAACGGCCAGCGCGTTCCTCTCCGCTTCATCGTCACCGGCCCATACCAGGAATTCGTGGTCGAAAAGGTACCGGCACGGGAGTAGGCCACGCGCCGGCACCTGGGCAACAGGTCTGAAACCGCTACCTCACCGTCCAGCGCCGGATCCCTCACCGGTTCCGGTCCGCCGCCACCTCGTAGTGGATGTTCCGCGCCTCGAAGAAGTTGACGATCTCCGGCACGTCCACCTCGGTGGCCATCCACTGGGCCGGATTGGGCGTGCCGAAGTGGGGGCCCAGGCCGAGTTCGTCCAGGCGCCGGTCGGTCACGTACTCCACGTAGGCGTTGAGGTACTCGGCGCTGACGCCCAGGATCGGCCGCGGCAGCAGGGCGCGGTTGTAGTCCCGCTCCAGGTCCACCGCCCGCAGGATGAGCCCCTTCACCTCCCGGGCGAAGGCCGGCGTCATCAGCTCGGGGTGCTCCTCCAGGAGCGCGGTGATCAGGTGGATGCCGAAGGACAGGTGCAGGCTCTCGTCCTTGAGCACCCAGTCGACCAGGGTCGCCAGGCCCTTGAGCAGGTTGCGCCGCCGGAAGGTGTAGGCGAACAGGAACCCGCCGTAGAAGAACACGCCCTCCAGCACGATGTAGTAGCCGATCAGGTTACGCAGGAACGCCTGCCGCCCCTCCAACGTCGACACGTCGGGGCGGACCAGCAGCTGGCGAGTCAGCTCCTGCTGGAACGCCTCCTTGGCGCGGATGGCCGGGACGTCGCGGTGGGCGGCGAAGACCCGCTCGCGGTCGACGGGCAGGGTCTTGAGCACGTACTCGAAGGCCATGGTGTGGTTGGCCTCTTCCCAGATCTGC
>DATCLH010000049.1:0-2523 GCA_036564035.1 Thermaerobacter sp. | reverse complement strand
GCCGGGGCGACGCCCGCCGTGCCCTCGTAGACCCGCTCGCCGTTCACCTCGACGGCGTAGTGGATGGCGGCCGTCTTGCCGATCATGGCGCTGACCCCGCAGTACTTCTGCTGGCTCAAGGTGACCGCCCGTACGGCCCGCTCGGGGTCGAGGCCATGGCCTTCCAGCCGGTAGACCAGCCGCACCCGGGTGAAGACCTTGGGGTGCTCCTCCGGCTCGTCGGCCTCCAGGTCGATGGTCAAGGCCCCCAGGGGCTGGCGCATCTTGTTCAAGATCTCCACCACGTCGATGGCCGTGCAGCCGCCGAGGCCCAGGAGCACCAGGTCCTTGGGCGACGGCGCCTCCCGGCGCTCCCCTTCCCGGGGCGCCCCCTGGAAGGGCACCTCCAGCCCCAGGTCGTTGGCGCCCACGTACCGGCTACCGCCCTTCCAGCGCACCGTGCCGCGCTTCATCGCCATCGCCTCCTCGCCCTCGCCGTAGCCGCCACCCCCATCACCCGCCCGCCGCGGCGGCCGGCGGGTCCGTCCCCGGTCCGGCTCCCGGCCCTGCCGCCTCCGGCGCTCAGGCGCAGAAGCGGTCGAAGGCCGCCTTGAGCTCGGCCGCCACCTCTTCCGCCGTCTTGGTCTCGATGTCGCTGCGGTGCATCATGTAGACCAGCTGCCGGCCCTTGAGCAGGGCGATGGACGGCGACGACGGCGGCTGGCCGGTGAAGTACTCCCGCATGCGGGCGGTCGCCTCGCGATCCTGGCTGGCGAAGACCGTCAGCCACCGCTGGGGCCGCCGCTCGTGCTCCAGGGCCATGGCCACCGCCGGCCGGGCGATACCGCCGGCGCAGCCGCACATGGAGTTGACGACGACCAGGGTCGTCTCGTCCTCCCCGGCCTCGGCCATGGCCGCGTCCACCTCCTCCGGCGTCCGCAGCTCGGTGAAGCCCAGGCGGACCAGCTCCTCCCGCATGGGCGCGAAGAACATGTCGAGCATCTCCATGCTCACGGGGATCCCTCCCTTTCCCGGCCTCATGGTCGTGGGCACCCGCTCCGGCGGCCAGCCGGCCGGCCGGGCGGGTAGTGCCCGTTCGTCCCGCGTCCCGCACGCCGAAGTTTTCAGATTCTCACCGGCCCGCAGGCGGCCTGGCGGTGCCCGCCGGCGCACCCGCCACCCCGGCAGGCTTACGCCCCCGCCACCGGTTCCGGCTCCGGCTCCGCCGGTCGCTCCGTCACCCGGTGGACCAGCTCCACCAGCCGCCGCAGGTGGTCGACGGGCGTCTCCGGCAGAACGCCGTGGCCCAGGTTGAAGATGTGCCCCGGCCGGCCCGCCGCCCGGCGCAGCACCTCCCGGGCCTGTTCCTCCACCTGCTCGAAGGGGGCGAGCAGCACGGCGGGATCCAGGTTGCCCTGGATCGCCTTCTCGGGGCCGATGGCCTCCCAGGCCCGGTCCAGGTCGACCCGCCAGTCGACCCCCACCACTTCCGCCCCCGCCTCCGCCATCAGAGGCAGCAGGGCCGCGGTCCCCGTGCCGAAGTGGATCCGCGGCACGCCCAGGCCGGCCAGCCCCTCCAGCACCCGGCGCGAGTAGGGCAGGACGAACCGGCGGTAAGCTGCCGGCCCCAGCCCGCCCACCCAGGAGTCGAAGAGCTGCACCGCCTGCACCCCGGCCTCCACCTGGGCCCGCAAGTAGTCGAGGACCGTCTCCGCCAGCCGCTCCATCAGCCCGTGCCAGAAGGCGGGATCGCCATACATCAGCGCCCGGGCCCGGTGGAATTCCCGCGACGGCCGGCCCTCGATCAGGTAGCAGGCCAGGGTGAAGGGTGCGCCGGCGAAACCGATCAGGGGGACCCGGTCGCCCAGGGCCCGCCGCACCAGCCGGATGGTCTCCAGCACGGGGGCCAGTTCGTCCCGGGGGTCGAACCGGCGCAGCCCCTCCAGGTCCGCCGCCGAGCCCAGGGGCCGGCCCACCACGGGGCCCACCCCCGGCTCGATGCGGTAGTCGACGCCCAGGGGCGCCAGCGGGGTCATGATGTCGGCGAAGAGGATGGCCGCGTCGACGCCCAGGCGTTCCACCGGCATCAGGGTGATCTCGGCGCAGAGGTCGGGATGCTGCATCAGTTCCACGAAGTCGTACCGCTGCCGGAGCGCCCGGAACTCGGGGAAGATCCGGCCCGCCTGGCGCATGAACCAGACGGGCGTCCGGTCGACGGGCTGGCGGCGGCAGGCGGCGAGGAAGCGCTGGCTGGGCGTCAACGGAACCCCTCCTGGCTGCCGGCGGATCTACTGCCATTGTAGCACCCCGCAGCCTGCCGCCCGCCGGACGAACCAGCCAGGGTCTCCCGTCGGTGGGTAACCGCTTGATCGCCCATCGACTGGCACCACGCCCTGACCACCCGGACAGGCGACGGAAACCCTTGTCGCCAGCGGCCCTTTCGCCGGGACGCCGCGGAGTCGCGGTGTCCACTTCTGCTCTTGTCGGACCTGTCCCCCACGCTGGGCGTGCCCTTCGGCATGGAGGGCGGACCCGTTGACCGGC
>DATCLH010000048.1:0-2036 GCA_036564035.1 Thermaerobacter sp. | reverse complement strand
CGGCTCGGGGTCCCCGACGGCCTCCAGCCCCCGTTCCGGATGAACCTGCGCCACCACCGACAGGTACCGGCCGTCGGGCGACCAGCCGGCGGGGCTCACCCCCTGCTTGAAGCGGGTGAGCAGGCGCGCCTCGCCACCATGGGCCGGCAAGAGATAGAGCTGGGGCCGGGGCTTCTCGTCCCCCCGGCCGGTGGAACCGGCCGCCTTGCCACCCCCGGAGCGGGCCCCCTTGCCGGCCCCGCCGCTGGGCAGCGGCCGGTCGGAGAGGAAGGCCAGCCAGCGCCCGTCGGGGGACCAGCGGGGCGCCCGGTCGATGCCCGGCCCGGTGGTCAGCGGCGCCGGCGTGCCCTCACCGGACGCCGGTGCCGCGTACAGGTTCGACCGGTACTGGTTCCGGTCGGCGTCGATCCAGCGCTCGACCCACACCACCCGGTCGCCGTCGGGGGCGATGCGCGGATCGCCCACGAATCGGAGATCCAGCAGGTCGCGGGAGGTGATGGGGCGCCGGCCGTTGGCAGGCTGGGTCACACCATGGGATCCTGTCATGACGTCACCTCGGTCGATGGGCCGAGCCCGCCCCGGCGGGGCGGCTCGTTGGCGATGGACATGTTGGGGGATTCGAGTTGGAGGGCGGGAACCCTTTCCTTCCCGGTACAAGGCGAAGGCCCGGGCCGGCTCGCCCGGCCGGGGCCGCGTTTCCTTCGCCCAACGGTCCGGCGATCCGCGTTGGCGAGTCCCGGTGCCATCGCCCGGGCCGGTGCGCTGCGTAGCCCCGCCCCGTGGTGCAAGGTAACATGCAAAGCAGGTGCGCATGTCCAGACGCGGGGAGCGAGCGGCCCCTGGCCGGCACGGTCGCCGGCCAGCCATTGGGGCCGAACTCGGCGGGGGCCGGCCCGGAGGAACCGGCACCCCGCCCTGGAGCCGGCGGCCCGGCGTCCGACCGGCCTGCCCCGGATGCGCACCCCAAAGCGACGGATCCCGGAGGTCGAACGCACCATGAGCCCGACCGCAACCCGCACCCGCGACGACCTGCGCCAGATCCTGGCCCGCATCGACGGCCGGCCCTATCCGGCCTACAAGGACATCGCCGGGATCTACGACTTCGGCGCCTTCACCCTCGCCATCGACCACGTCCAGGGCGACCCCTTTGCCGCACCATCGCGGCTCCGCATCATCATCCCGCCGTCCCGGATGCCCTTGCCCGACTGGGCGGCCACCACACCCCTGCGCCGCACGGCCACAGCCGACTGGCTGCTGCGCCGGTTCCATCGGGCGACGGGTACGGCCGCGGCCCGCCGCGGGAGCGGAAAGAGCGGGCTCATCACCGTCGACCGCCCTGGCCAGGAGATCCTGCCGCGGACCGCCTGCGTCGTGTTTGCGGACCGGGTGGAGGTCCGCTTCTTCGCCGGCCTGCCCGCCGCCGGCCGCCGCATCCTGGGCCGCCAGGCGGTGGAGATGCTGTGCCAGGACGTGCCCCGGCTGGTGGAGACCGCCTTGTTGCTCAAACCCATCGACCACCGCGACCTGGAGCGGCACGTGGCCGTGGCGGAAGACCAGGCGGCCCTGCGGCAGGCCCTGGCCGAGCGGGGTCTGGTGGCCTTCGTCGGCGACGGCTCCATCCTGCCCCGGGAAAGCGGGGTCAGCGACCGGCCGTTGCGCGGGCCGCGGGTGATCCCCTTCACCGCGCCCGATTCCCTGGCCGTCGAGCTGGACACCCCCCACCGGGGCAAGGTCCGCGGCCTGGGCATCCCCCGCGGCATCACCCTGATCGTCGGCGGCGGCTACCACGGCAAGTCCACCCTGCTGCGGGCCCTGGCCCGGGGCGTCTACGACCACATCCCCGGCGACGGCCGGGAACTGGTGGTGACGGACCCGACCGCGGTCAAGATCCGCGCCGAAGACGGCCGCCGCATCGAGCAGGTCGACATCAGCCCGTTCATCCGCAACCTGCCCTTCGATGCCGACACCCGGCGCTTCTCCACCGACGAGGCCTCGGGGAGCACCAGCCAGGCCGCCAACATCATGGAGGCCCTGGA
>DATCLH010000047.1:0-2055 GCA_036564035.1 Thermaerobacter sp. | reverse complement strand
GCGGCCGCGTTCGTCCGCCAGACCCTGGCCATCGTGGAGGCCGAGGTGCGCAAGCTGCGCCACGACCCGGTGGAGCTCCTCACCCGGGCGGTCCAGCCGGCCCTGTGGGTGCTGGTCTTCGGGCAGGTGATGGGGCGGCTGCGCGGCATCCCGACCGGCGGCCTGCCCTACCTCGACTTCATGGCGCCGGGCATCCTGGCCCAGAGCCCCCTGTTCGTGGCCATCTTCTACGGCATCTCGCTGATCTGGGAGCGGGACCTGGGCATCCTGCACAAGTACATGGCCAGCCCGGCGCCGCGGTCCGCCCTGGTGCTGGGCAAGGCGCTGTCCGCGGGCGTGCGGGGGGTGAGCCAGGCCGCGGTCGTGTACCTGCTGGCGGCGGCGACGGGGGTGGCGATGCGCCACGACCCGGCCGCCCTGGTGGGAGTGGTGGGGGTCGTGGTGCTGGGCGCCGCGGTCTTCTCCACCTTCTCGCTGGTGGTGGCGTGCCTGGTGCGGACGCGGGAGCGGTTCATGGGCATCGGCCAGGTCCTCACCATGCCCCTGTTCTTCGCCAGCAACGCCATCTACCCGCTGAGCCTGATGCCGGCCTGGCTCCACGGGGTGGCGCGGGTGAACCCGCTGACCTACCAGGTCGACGCCCTGCGGTCGCTGATGATCCAGGGCGGCTCCAGCCAGTTCGGCCTGGCGTGGGATCTAGGGGCACTGGCCCTGGGGCTGGTGGTCCTGGTGGCCGTGGCCTCCCGGCTCTACCCCCGGGCGGTGACGTGAGGTGGAGGCGGTGGGTCGAGACGAACCAGCGGGCCTTTCCGGCGACCCCGGCCATGCCGGGAACGCCACCGGCCGGCGTGAGCGGGGACGCGGCGTCGCCCGGGCCCCCAGGCATGGCCTCCTCCTGGCCGCGGTGGCCTTCGGCGCCCTCCTGAACCCCCTCAACTCGTCCATGATCGCCGTGGCGCTGCCGGCCATCGCCCGGGATTTCGGGGTGCCCATCGGCCGGCTGACCTGGGTGATCGCCGCCTTCTACCTGGCCAGCGCCGTGGGCCAGCCGGTGATGGGCAAGGTGGCCGACCTGGCGGGGCGGCGGCGGATCTTCTTCGCGGGGCTGGCCCTGGTGGCCCTGGCCTCGGCCCTGGCGCCCCTGGCGCCGACCCTGGGGGCGCTGGTGGCGGCCCGCGTCCTGCAGGCCGTGGGCAGCTCCAGCCTTTACCCCGCGGGGATGGCGGCGGTCCGCGACGCCTTCTCCGGTCGCACGGGCCAGGCCCTGGGGATCCTGGCGGTGTTCGCCTCGACCTCGGCGGCCCTGGGCCCTTCCCTGGGCGGCTTGCTGGTCCAGGCCGGCGGCTGGCAGGCCCTCTTTGACGTCAACTTCGTCCCCGTGGCCCTGAGCGTGCTCCTGGCCTGGCGCGCCTTCCCGGTCGACGGCCCGGACCGGCGGCGCGGGGGGCACGGTCCGGGCGGGGTGGCGCCGGCCGGCGGGTTCCGGCAGCTGGGCCGCCGGCTCGATCTGCCGGGGATGATCCTCTTCGCCGGGACGGTGGCCTTTGGCCTGGCGGCCCTTCTGTCCCTCGCCGAGCCCCGCCCGGCCTGGTGGGCGGCGCCGGTGGCGGCCGGCCTCGCCCTGGCCCTCGCCCGGTGGGAGGGCCGGGTCCGGTCCGCCGGGCGGGAGCCCTTCCTGGACCTGGAGGTGCTGCGCCGCGACCGGGCCCGCAGCGCCGTCTACGGCGCCTGGATCCTCTCCAACCTGGCCTTCTACACGGTCTTCTTCGGCATGCCCGCCTTCTTCGAAGAGGTCCGCCTCCTGGACCCCCAGGCCAGCGGGCTGATGATGCTCTCCGTCGCCGGGTTCAGCAGCGTGGCCTCGCCCCTGGTGGGCCGGTGGGTCGACCGGGCGGGCCACCGGCCGGCCCTGTGGGCGGCCGGCCTTTCCCTGCTGGCCGGCGCCGCGGCCCTCTGGGCCGCCGGCCCCGGCGCCCCCCTGGCCCTGCTCTTCGTGGTCCTCGCCTTTCTGGGGGCCAGCAACGGGGTGAACAACCTGGCGCTGCAGGCCGCCCT
>DATCLH010000046.1:0-2502 GCA_036564035.1 Thermaerobacter sp. | reverse complement strand
GCGCCGGAGCAGCTCCTCGGGCGCGCTGGTCCCCAGCTGGGCGCCCAGCCAGGCGCCGGCCGCACTGCCGGCCGTCACCCGCAGGGCCAGCCGCCAGCGGAGGAACCCGTGGCGCCAGTGGATCCACGCGGCCACCAGCGCAACCGCGGGAAAGGTGGCCAGCACGACCCCTTGGGCCACGGGCTGGGGCACGTTCAGCAGGAGCACCAGGGCGGGCACCAGCACGGAGCCGCCGCCGATGGACAGGCCACTCAGGATGCCCGTGGCGGCCGCCACCAGAGCGGCCCAGGGGAAGCCCACGCCACCACCACCCCACCCTCCAGACGCCCGGCGACGGCGGTCGCGCCGGCCGCGTGGTGCTGCCCGGCTGCGGCGGTCCCGCCGACCGCGTGGTGCTGCCCGGCGACGGTGGTCCCGCCGGCCGCGTGGTGCTGCCCGGCTGCGGTGATCCCACCGGCTGCGGCGGTCCTGCTCGGCTGGAGCGGTCCCAGCGGCTGGCAGCCTTCTCAACCCCACACGGCCATCCGCAGCCCCAAGAGCAGGAGGAACCAGCCGTAGACCCGGCGCAGGGCCCGGGGCCGGAGCCGCTCCATCCAGCGGGCCCCGAGGGCCGCCCCCAGCATGCCCCCCAGGGCCACCTGCCAGGCCAGGGCCGGTTCGACCAGGCCGCGCCGCGCGTACACCCAGGCGCTGATGATGGAGGTCAGCCCGACCACCAGGATCGACGTCCCGTGGGCCCGGTGATCCGGCAGGCCGAACCAGTAGACCAGCGCCGGCACGAGCAGGGTTCCACCGCCCACCCCCAGCAGGCCGTTGACACCCCCGACGAGAAAACCCGCCATCACGGGCGCCCACCCGGCAGTGGCGCGCCAGGGGGCCGGTGGATCGCCGCCCCCGGGCGCCGGGTCAGCCTCTTCAAGGTCGCCGCGCCGGGTGCAATCGCTCATCGCTCATTCCGTCCCCCTCCCTCCCCGATCTCCCCTTCTCCGGGCTCGCCGGCCACACTGGGGCCCGGGTGGCCCCGCGCCCGTGGCTTAGCGTGCCCACCCCGGCCCGCGTGTGGCACAGTGAAGGCGAGGTGAATGCCCATGGCACCAACCCACTCGCCGGACGAACCCGCCCCTGCCGAGGGAACGGCGGCAGCGGCCCGCCGCCCGGCCCGGGTCGAGGTCGTGGTCCACGGCCACGTGCAGGGCGTGGGCTACCGGGCCTTCGTCCGCGCCCGGGCCCTCCCCCTTGGCCTGCGGGGCCTGGCGCGCAACAACCCCGACGGCACGGTCACCGTGGTGGCCGAGGGTGAGACCGAAGCGCTCCAGTCGCTGGTGGAGGCCCTCCGCCAGGGGCCGCCCGCCGCCCGCGTGACCGGGCTCGAGGTCCGCTGGGACGAACCGGCAGGCCTGCCTCCGGGCTTCGGCATCGCCTAGGCGGCCGCACCTGGACGGCGGGGCCACGCCGGCCACCGGGCCCCGGCACCGGCTCTTCCCGGAGAGCCGGCCGGCAGGGCCTTGGGGTGGAGGCCCGCTCCGGCGTGGCCCCTGCCCCGCTCCGGGGCACGCTAGGCGCGGGAGGTGATCCCGTGTCCCAGCGACCCACAGGGGATGGCGAGCCGGAGGCCCGGACGGCGGAGCCGGATGGATCGGGCGATCGCCCCGGGGCCCCGGCCGGGCGCGTGGCCGGGCATGCGGCCGGCGAAGGCGGCGACGGCGCTGCGGCTGGTCGCGCTGCCGGGGCCGGCCACCGAACGGGGGATCCGGCCAATCCGGCGGCCGACCAGGGGCTCAACCCGCTGACCTCCGCCGCCGCCGCACCATGGGGTCCTGAGTGGGTCCACCGCGGGGAAGGCGAAGGGGTCGACACCCCGGTCCCCTTCAACCCGGTATCCAACAGCGTGGGATTTCAGCAGTTCGCCACCCATCCGGAGGAGTTTCGCGACGCACCCCAGTTGCGGCGGTCCGACCCCCCGGGTGCGGGGGTCGTCACGCCATCACCGGCCACCCCACCGGCCCCCGAGCGGCCGCGCGGCGCCGGCGGGGCACAAGGAACCGGCCGGTCCCGGCAAGGTGAAGGGTCCGGCCGGCGGGAGCCCAGCGGCTGACGGCCGCACCGGGCGCGTGGGGTGGTCGGGTGCCCGCCCACAGGCGCGACGAGCCGGCTCCGACGCAGGGGCCGGCTCGTCCCGTTCTCTTCATGAGTCTCAGCGTCACCGGCCGGTCCGGTGAACGCCCGGCACGCCTGCAAGGGAGCCGGCTGCGTCCCGGGACGCACGGCCCGCTCGTAGCGGGGCCGGCGTAGGCGCGGCACGCCCGGCCCGCTCGCACTCGGGGCGGGCTCAGGCTTAGCACACCCTTTGGAGCGGGGTGGTTCAGGACCTGACGCGAGGCCCGCTGGCCGCGGGGTGGGCTCAGGCGCGGCACGCCGGCGCGTTCGCAGGCAGCGGGGCGGGCTCAGCCACCGCCGCCACCGCCACCGCCACCCCCGCCCATGCCACCGCCGCCCCCGCCG
>DATCLH010000045.1:0-8798 GCA_036564035.1 Thermaerobacter sp. | reverse complement strand
TTCCTACGGCGACACCCGCATCGGCCAGGGCCGGGAGAACGCCCGGGAGTACCTGGTCCAGCACCCCGAGGTGGCCGACGCCATCGAGCAGCGGGTCCGGGAGCTCCTGAGCCTGGGCGGCATCCGGGCGGCCACCGCCAGCGAGGACGAGTGAGGCCGTGACGCCCATGCCATCGCCCGGTGGAACCGGCGACCCGGAGGCCACCCGGGAAGGTCAGGGACGGGGCGAGGGCGGAGCCCGCGGCCACGGCGGGGGCCCCGGCGACAAACCCGGCGAGGGACCCGGCATCGATCTTGGCCCCAGCTCCCGGGGGGCTGGGACGACGGCGGGCTCCGGGTGCCGTCGTCCCCTCTTGGGGGCGCAGGGCCGGGTGGCGGACGAACCGGCCGCGGCCCGGCCGGCGGCGCCTGCCCCGGCGGCCCCGGAGGCCGTGCCGTTGCCGCCGCCCGGCGCCGATGGCGAAGGCCCGGGCGCAGAGGAGGCGGCGGTGCGGGAGGCCCTGACCCTGGCCCTGCGGTGGCTGGGGCGGCGGGCCCGGACGGCCTGGGAGATCACCGGCCGGCTGCGGGAGCGGGGGTTTGCGGAGCCGGTCATCGGTGCGGCCCTCGCTCGCCTCGCCCGCTGGGGATACGTGGACGACGGGCGGCTGGCCCGGGATCAGGCTGAGGCGGCACCCGGTCGCCACATCGGGCCGCGCCGCCTGCGGGCCGAACTTCTGCGGAGGGGCGTGGCGCCGGCCGTGGTCGACGGCGCGGTGGCCGAGGCGTGGCCGCCCGGCCGCGAGCGGGAGCAGGCCCGGCAGCTGGCCCGCCGGCGGTGGGCGCGGATCTGGGGGGAGATGGAGCGCCGGCACCGGTCGTCCCCAGCGGGGGAGCCCTCCCCTTGGCAGGGGGCCGTGTCACCGGAGGGCGACGGGACGGCGGCGGAGGCCGGCGCGGGCGTGGGGGCCGGCGCCGCCATCGAGGCCGAGCGGCGCCGGGCGGCGGGCCGGCTCTTCCGGTATCTGGTCGGGCGGGGTTTCAGCGCCCAGGTGGCGGAAGAGGTGGTCCGGGAACTGCTCGAGGAGACCGCGGCCGGAGGCTCCGGCCTGGGCCTGCCGGGCGGGGGCGACGGCGGCGGGACCGGTTGAGCCCCCTTGTGGATGCCGCCGGCCGGTGATGGTGGGGGCATGGCGCGAGGCGAAACGGCCTCCGGGACGGGCCTCCTGGTGACCCAGGGAGGGCCTTGGCCGCCTGGCCGCGGTTCCCTTGACATGGCTTTCCCACAGCCCCTAGAATGAATTATCGGGATGACTCGAAAACGCGACCACAACTCCGCCTTTTGACGAAAATCGGCGATCATCATGAAAGATGTCCGAAATCAGGGCGTAACAACGAACGAATTGCCGGTCCCCGTCCCGGCCCCAGCAGGGTTCGGGGCGTGCGTCGGAGTGGTCAGCGCGCCGAGCCGGGTCCCCGAACTCGGCTTTTTTGTTACAGGGCCCGGGGGACCGCTGGTCGTGGCCCGAGGGAGTGAAAGGGATCATGCCGACAGCCGTCGTGGTGCTCATCGTCCTGGTGGCCGTTCTGGTCGCCGGGGCGGCGGGCTATGTGATCCGGAAGGTGGTGGCCGAGAGCCGGATCGGGTCCGCTGAAGCCCTGGCGCGACAGCTGGTGGAGGAAGGACGCAAGGAAGGCGAGGCGCGCAAGCGCGAGGCGTTGCTGGAGGCCAAGGAAGAGGTCCACAGGCTGCGGACCGACTTCGAACGGGAGACCCGGGAGCGGCGGCAGGAGCTTCAGCAGCTGGAGCGCCGCCTGTTGCAGCGGGAAGAAGCCCTGGAGCGCCGGGCGCGGCAGCTGGACGAGCGCGAGGACATGATGCGCGCCCGGGAACGGGACCTGGACCGGGCGGAGGAGCTGGTCGAGGAACTGCGGCTGCGCCAGATGACCGAGCTGGAGCGCATCGCCGGCCTCACCCGGGATGAGGCGCGGGAGCTGTTGCTGAGCCAGGTCCAGCAGGAGATGCGGCACGACCTGGCGGTGATGATCCGCCAGATGGAAGAGGAGGCGCGGGCCGAAGCGGACCGGCGGGCCCGGGAGATCATCGCCACCGCGGTCCAGCGCCTGGCGGCCGAGTACGTGCCCGAGCTGACGGTGTCGGTCGTCGAGTTGCCCGGCGACGACATGAAGGGGCGGATCATCGGGCGCGAGGGCCGCAACATCCGCCACTTCGAGGCCTTGACCGGCGTCGACCTGATCATCGACGACACGCCGGAGGCGGTGGTGATCTCCTGCTTCGACCCGATCCGGCGGGAGATCGCCCGCATGACCCTGGAGAAGCTGATCGCCGACGGCCGCATCCATCCGGCCAAGATCGAGGAGATGTACGCCAAGGCCGTCCAGGAGATGGAGCAGCGGATCCAGGAGGAAGGGGAGCGGGCCTGCTACGAGGTGGGGGTCCACAACCTGCACCCCGAGCTGGTCAAGTTGCTGGGCCGGCTGGCGTTCCGGACCAGCTACGGCCAGAACATCCTCCAGCACTCCATCGAGGTCGCCCACCTGTGCGGCTTGATGGCCTACGAGCTGGGCGCCGACGTCAACGTGGCGCGGCGGGCCGGCTTGCTCCACGACATCGGCAAGGCCCTGGACCACGAGATGGAGGGGACCCACCTCACCATTGGCATGGAGATCCTGCAGAAGTATCATGAGTCGGAAGAGGTCATCCATGCCATGTCCTGCCATCACGGCGACTTCGAGGCGAAGACCATCGAAGCCGTGATCGTGACCGCCGCCGACGCCCTGTCGGCGGCGCGGCCGGGGGCCCGCCGGGAGACCCTGGAGGCGTACATCCGGCGGCTGCGGCAGCTGGAGGAGATCGCCAGCAGCTTCCAGGGCGTGGCGAAGGCCTACGCCATCCAGGCCGGCCGCGAGGTGCGCATCATGGTCCACCCCGACCAGGTGGACGACGCCGAGGCGTACCTGCTGGCGCGGCAGATCGCCAAGCGGATCGAGCAGGAGCTGCAGTATCCCGGCCAGATCAAGGTCACGCTGATCCGGGAGACGAGGGTGACGGAGTACGCGCGCTGAAGGTCGGGGCCGCTGGGGGCGGCCAGGGGGACGAAGGGAGCAGCCGGGTCGGCGGATGGGGCGGCCGGTGGCCGCCCCATCCGCCGCGCGGGCGGCCGTGGTGTGAGGAGGCGCGCCGACACGGCGGGCGGGGGCCCGCCGTGTCGGCGCGCCGTCGGCTTCTTCTGGGGCCCCTTGGGCGCCGGGATCGGGCCGCCCGCCCGAGGCTATGGAGCGGGGAGGACCGGGTTCAGGGATAGGGGGCGTCGCCGTGCGGCTTCTGTTCATCGGGGACGTGGTCGGCCGGGCCGGGCGCCGCATGCTGCGGGATCACCTGGAGAGCCTGATCGACCAGCACGCCATCGAGCTCACGGTGGTCAACGGGGAGAATGCCGCCGGGGGGTGGGGCCTCACCCCGGAGACGGCGGAGGAGATCTTCGCCGCGGGGGCGGACGTGATCACCCTGGGGAACCACTGGGCCGACCGGAAGGAGATCTTGCCCTACCTGGATCGCCACCCGAAGGTCTTGCGGCCCTTGAACTGGCCCGGCGATCCGCCGGGGCGGGGGGCTGCCGTGGTGGAGGGGCGCAGCGGCTGCCGGGTGGCGGTGGTCTGCCTGATGGGCCGGGTCTTCGCCGACAGCCTGCTGGACGACCCCTTCGCCGCCGCGGACCGGGCGCTGGCCGAGCTGGAGGGCGAGGCAGCGGCCATCCTGGTGGACTTCCACGGCGACGCCACCTCGGAGAAGCAGGCCATGGCCTGGTACCTGGACGGCCGGGTCTCGGCGGTGGTGGGTACCCACACCCACACCCCCACCGCCGATGAACGGGTGCTGCCGGGCGGGACCGCGGCCATCACCGACGTGGGCATGACGGGGCCCCGGGATTCCATCATCGGCTTCCGGCCGGATCTCGTCATCCAGCGGCTGCGGACCCAGCTTCACGTGACCCTGGAGGTGGCGCCCGGGCCCCGGGTGCTGTGCGGCGTCATCGTCGACGTGGACCGGGACACCGGCCGGGCTCGGGCCATCGAGCGGGTGCGGGTGGAGGACGGCAGCTAGCCGGCGGATCGCCCACCGGTTCGGCCGGCCGCCGGCCGCAGGCCGCCGTACCGCCGGGCCTTCCGAACCGGGTGTGTCCAACGCAGCATCTCCCAACCCAGGAGGCGAGCGCGCCATGCCGTATACGCCCTACGGGCCGATCGTCGATGCCCATGTGGACACCGTCCTCGACCTGGCCGCCGGCCGGCGCCGGCTGGGGGAACGGTCCCCCCAGGGGCATGTCGACCTGCCGCGGCTGGAAGAGGCGGGGGTTGGCGTCCAGGTCTTCGCCCACTATATCGAACCCGTCTACAAGCCCCACGCGGCGCTGATCCGGTTCATGGAGCTGTACGATGTCTTCCTGCGGGAGGTGGCGCAGAACGCCGGCCGCATCGCCGTGGTGACCACCGTGGAGGAACTGGATCGAACGCTGGAAGCCGGCCGGGTGGCCGCGATCATCGGCATCGAAGGGGGAGAGGCCCTGCAGGGGCGGCTGGGCATCCTGCGCCTCCTGCACCGGCTGGGGGTTCGCTTGATCGGCCTGACGTGGAACGAGCGTAACGACCTGGCGGACGGCGCCGGGGACGCCCGCAGCGGCGGCGGCCTCTCCCAGCTGGGCGAACAGGTGGTGCGGGAGATGAACCGGCTCGGCATGGTGGTCGACGTCAGCCACCTCTCGGACGCCAGCTTCTACGACGTGCTGGCCGTCTCGAGCCAGCCCGTTGTGGCCTCCCATTCCAACTGCCGCGCCCTCTGTCCCCACCCGCGCAACCTGACCGACGACCAGATCCGCGCCCTGGCCGCCCGCGGCGGCGTGATGGGCATGAACTTCTTCGCCCGTTTCCTGCGCGCCGACGGCCCGGCGACGGTGGACGACGTGGTTCGACATATCGAACACATCGCCGCCCTGGTGGGGCCCCAGCACATCGGCCTGGGCTCGGACTTCGACGGGATCGGCGAGACGCCCCAGGGGCTGGAGGACGTCACCCGCCTCCCGCGCCTGATCGAGGCGCTCTTGCGCCGCAACTGGAAGGACGAGCACCTGCGCTGGATCCTGGGGGAGAACTTCTTGCGGGTCTTCCGGCAGGTGTGGTCGGCGGGCGAGCCGCCCTATCCGGTGCCGGAGGAACCGGCCGGTGGCGCCGGTGCGGGCGGTGCCGCCGGCGGCCGTTCCGCAGGCGTGTGAGCCTCGCCCCGGGGGATGCCCGCCACCCCGCCGGCGGCGCCCAGGGGGTAAGGGGGGCGGCGGGGATCGGGAACGACCCGCGGGGGACGATCGTGGGGGACGATGACGATCACGAGGACGATCACGAGGGATGGACGATCGAGGGATGATGGAGAACGGGAGGGATCGCCGTTGGCATTGCCGGACGTGGCCTTTCGCGTGGCGCCGGTGACGGAGGTCGCCGCCGACGCCGTGGTGGTGAACCTCTTTGAAGGGGTGACCGTGCCGGGCGGGGCGACCGGCGCGGTCGACGAAGCGCTGGGCGGGGCGATTCGGGACGCCGTCGCCGCCGGGGCCCTGCGCGGGCGGCTGGGGGAGGTCCTGGTCCTTCCCACCCTGGGGCGCCTGCCGGCCCGCTGGGTGGTGGTGGCGGGGCTTGGACCCCGGGAGGAGTTCGACCGGGTGGCGGCCCGCACGGCGTCGGCGGCCGCCTTGCGCGCCGCTCGCAAGCACGGCTGCCGCGAGGTGGCGACCATCGCCCACGGCGCCGGCATCGGTGGCCTCGACCCGCGCCTGGCCGCCCTGGCCACGGTGGAGGGGGCCTTGCTCGGCCTCTACCGCTACCGGCCCGAAGGGCCGGCGGGCGGGCCTGCGGCGGCCGGCGAGGGCCCTGCCGGTGGCCCGGCGACGCCCGCGGCAGCTTCCCCGGACCCCTGGACCGCAGGTCGGGGCGGCAGCGCGGCGGGGGGCGGGGGCGGCCCCGCCGGTTCCACCGGGACGACGGCCGGGCCGGCCGGAGCGACCCTGCTGGGTGCGGCCATCGACCCCACCGGGCGCCGGGGCGGCAAGCCCCTGGGGCGGCGGGGCCGCGCCGCGGAGGACGGCAACGAGGGGGCGGTTCAGCGGATCTGGCTGATCGACCGCTCGGCGGACCGGCAGGCGGACCTGGAGCGGGGCCTGCGGGAGGGCCGCACCCTGGCCGAAGCGGTGATCACCGCCCGGCAGCTGGGCAACCGGCCGGCCAACGACCTGACGCCCGCCCGCCTGGCCGAGGCCGCGGCGCGGCTGGAGGGGCTGCCCGGCATCAGCGTCACGGTCTTGGACGAGGCGGAACTGCGGCGCCGGGGCTTCGGGGCCATCCTGGCCGTCGGCCAGGGCAGCGCCCAGCCGCCGCGGCTGATTACCATCGACTACGTGGGTCCCGGCCGGGACATCGCCGAGGCACCCGACGCCGCCTTCGTCGGCAAGGGGGTCACCTTCGACACCGGCGGGATCTCCCTCAAGCCCCGCGAGGGCATGGAAGACATGAAATTCGACATGATGGGCGCGGCCGCCGTCGTCGGCGCCCTGGAGGCCGTGGCCCGGTTGCAGCTGCCGGCCCGGCTGCTGGGCGTGGTGGCGGCGGTGGAGAACATGCCCGGCGGCCGCGCCTTCAAGCCCGGCGACGTGATCACCACCTATGACGGGACGACCGTGGAGGTCAACAACACGGACGCGGAAGGCCGGCTGATCCTGGCCGACGCCCTGGCCTACGCGCGGGAGCGGGGCGCGCGGCGGCTGGTCGACCTGGCCACCCTCACCGGGGCCATGGTCATCGCCCTGGGCAACCACGTGGCGGGCATCTTCGCCAACGACGACGGCTGGGCCGCCCGGATCCTGCGGGCCGCGGAGGCCGCGGGCGAGCCCTTGTGGCGGCTGCCCCTGGTCGCCGCCTACCGCGAACGGCTGCGCAGCGAGTACGCCGACCTGCGCAACACCGGCGGCCGGCCGGCGGGCTCCATCACCGCCGCCCTGTTCCTCCAGACCTTCGCCGGGGACACCCCGTGGGCCCACCTGGACATCGCCGGCGTCGCCTGGTCCGACAAGGTGGAAGGCGATCACGGCAAGGGGGCCACGGGCTACGGGGTGCGCACCCTGGTCGAACTGGCCCGCAACCTGGCCGCGGGGGGACGGGCATGACGGCAGCGGGTGGGTCGGGGGGTGCCGACCTGCACACCCACACCACCGCTTCCGACGGCACCGTCGACCCGGTGGAACGCATCCAGATGGCCCGGGCGGTGGGGCTCGAGTACGTGGGCATCACCGACCACGACACCCTGGACGGGTTGCCGGCGGCCCGGGAGGCGGCCCGGGCTGCCGGCGTCGGCCTGGTGCCCGGGGTGGAGCTCAGCACCGACGTGGATCTGGGCAGCCGGCGGGTGGGGGTCCACATCCTGGGGTACTGGGTGGACGAGGACGACGAGCCCCTCACCGAGCTCCTGGCGCGCCGGCGGGCGTCCCGGGAGCAGCGGCTGGCGCGGATGCTCCAGCGCCTGGCCGAGGCCGGCATCGTCCTGGACGAGGCGCGGGTGCGCGCCATCGCCGGGGGCGGGGCGGTGGGGCGGCCCCACGTGGCCCGGGCGCTGGTGGAGGCCGGGGTGGTGGCCACGGTGGCGGAGGCCTTCGACCGGTACCTGACGCCCGGCAAGCCCGGGTACGTGCCCCGGGCGCCCCTGGCGCCGGAGGAGGCCATCGCCGCCATCCGGGCCGCCGGGGGCGTCGCGGTGCTGGCCCATCCCGGCCTGCTGCCGGAGCGCCTTATGGCCCTCTGGCCGGCCTGGAAGCGGGTGGGGCTCGAAGGGATCGAGGTCTACCACACCAAGCACAGCCCCGAGCAGGCGGGCACGTTCCTCGCCCGTGCCCAGGAACTCGGCCTGGTGCCCACGGGTGGCTCCGACTGCCATGGCCCCCAACCCGGCCAGCCGGCGCTGATCGGCCAGGTGCGGGTGCCGCGCCAGTGGGTGGAGCGCCTGGCGGAACGGGCCGGACGGCGGCCCGCCGGGTGAGGGGCGGGCCGCCGGTCCACCCGCTGAGCTCCACCTGGGGGGCCGCCAGGGGGGCGAGGGGCCGAGGCCGCCACGGCGCCGGTGGGCCCGGGCCATGCATGGTCCCGGCGCGGCGGGCATAATCCTCCTCCAGGGAGGTAAGGCCCGTGCGACGCGAGGCCCGATGGTCCAAGCCCCCGGAGGCGCCGGCGTCGGAACCCGGCGCCAGCGCCGGAGGAACCAGCGACTGGCAGGTCCGCATCCTGCTCCTGGAGCGCCGGGTCGTCACCCTGCGCCGCAGCCGCCGGGTGCTCCTGGAGCTCCTGGCCACGCAACAGGCGCGCTACGAGGCCGAGGTCGACCAGCTCCGGCGCCGGGTCGACGAGCTGGAACGGCAGCGGCAGCGCTTGCTCGCCTTCATCCGCCGGCGCCGGGTCCTGGCTGGAAGGGCGGCGGCAGGCGACGGGCCGCGGCGGTGAACATCGACTCGGGCCCCGAGAAACCGCAGAGCTCGCAGCGGACCGTCAGGTCCGGCTCGCCCCCCGCCGCCATGGCCAGGGCCGGCCCCGCCCGCCACTCCTCCACCTGCCCCGTGCGGGCGTTCTTCCGCACCGACCAGGTCACGGGCCAGAGCAGGGTGAAGGAGGCCCGGTTGCCGGTGCAGCGGGGGCACGCGTAGGGCGGCCGCTGGGTCAAGGTGGGCAGGGCCGCCTGCCAGCCGTCCACCCCGCCGGCGACCCCCGTC
>DATCLH010000044.1:0-2388 GCA_036564035.1 Thermaerobacter sp. | reverse complement strand
CCGGTTCCACCGGGGCTGAGGACGGCCGCCCGGCCGCCTCCACCGCTGCCGGGACGAACAGCGCCGGGGCCGGCAGGCCGGAGGGGAGCCCGCAGTGAGCGCCGACCCGATTCGCGGCGCCGTGGAAGCCCTGCTCTTCGTAGCCGGCGAGCCGTTGACCCCCAAGCGGATGGCCGCCATCCTGGGGGTCGGTGAGGCCGTCGTCCGGCAGGCGCTGGAGGAACTGGCCGAGGCGTGCCGGGCCCCGGGACGGGGCATCGAACTGGTCGAGGTGGCCGGCGGCTGGCAGCTGGTGACCCGGCCCGAATACAGCCGGGCGGTGGAGGAACTGCTCCAGCCGCGCCGCCAGGCCCTCTCCCGGGCGGCCCTGGAGACGCTGGCCATCATCGCCTACCGCCAGCCGGTGACCCGGGCGGAGATCGAGGCGATCCGCGGCGTGCAGTCCGACGCCGGCCTGCGGGCCCTGCTGGAGCGCGGCCTGGTCCGCGAGGTGGGGCGAAAGGAGGGGCCGGGGCGGCCCATCCTCTACGGCACCACCCCCTTGTTCCTGCAGCAGTTCGGCCTGCGCGACCTGAGCGAGCTGCCGCCGCCGGGCACCTTCGTGGCCGGCGGCGGGGAAGGCGGCGGCCCGGAGGGCGGCGGCGCAGAGGATGGGGGAGCGGCGGACGGCGACCCGGGTGGTGGCGAGCGGGGCGGTGCCGCCGGCGGGGCCCCCGGCGGCGACGGGCCGGCCGGGGGAGCCGATCCTGGGGAGGGCGATGCGCCGCGGGAAGGCGATGCGCTGCGGGATGGCGAGGGGCCGCCGGTCGGAAACCCGCCCGCCGCCACCACCCAGCCGCCCGCCGCTCGCCCGGCGCCGGCCGCGAGCCCATCGCCCGCCGGTCGCCCACCCGCCGCCGCGAGCCCGGCGCCCGCCGGTCACCCCGCCCGGGCCGCGAGCCCGCCTGGAGCCGGGGAGGCGGCGGCGGGGTCGAGCCCGCCAGAGGGCGCCAGCCCGCCGCCGGGGGCCACGGCCTTTGCCGGACCGGCCCCGCGGGCCCGGGGTTGGCCCGTCATCTCCCCGGAGACCGCCCTCCCGTGAGGGCGCCCAAGGCTGGTCGATCCTCCCGGGGCTGGGCATCCTAGGGGCGGAGGTGCACCCCTTTGCCGCGGCGCCCCGCCCACGCCCCGCTTGGCCGCATCCCGAGCCGCCGCCCAGCCGCCCTCCGGCCGGCGGCCCGCCCGTTGGTCGCCGACGGCCGGCCGGCGGCGCGCTCCGCCGGCGAGCCGAAGCAACCGGCCCCCGTGCCCCGCCCGGACCGGGGGCGGCCGGGACCGGGAACGCCCGGCGGCTGGCCGGCTGCGGCGGCGCGGCGCGTGGCTTCGCCCGCGGCCCGGCTGGGAGATGGGCGGGAGCGGGCGGCCCGGCCGGGGCCGCTGGCCCTGGCCGCGGCCGTGGCGGGCGCCGACGAGCGGCTGCTGGGGGCGGCCGCCCTGGCCCTGGCGGCGGTCCTGGTCGCCCTCCTCCTGCTGCACCCGCTGTTGCCCGTCCGCCTGCGCGGCCGCTGGCGCCACGGCCGGCTGACCCTGGCCCTTCAAGTCGGCTGGACCTGGCTGGCCTACCGCCACCGGCTGTCCTGGCGCCCGCCCGGCCCCATGCAACTGCGCCGATCCTGGCGGCTGCCACCCATCCGCCCCGGGCGCCGCTCGATCGGATACCGGCGCCAGATCCTTCCCCGGCCCTCCTGGCCCTGGCCGCTGGCCGTGCTCCCTCCCGCCCGGCAATTCCTGCGCATCGTCACGGCGGGGCGGTGGAGGCTTCGGCACCTGCGCCTGGAGGCCAAGGCGGGCTTGCCGGATGCGGCCGCCACCGCCTGGCTGGCCGGCGGCCTGTGGGCCCTGGCCGGGGCCGCCGCGGCGGCGGCCAGCCGGGATCGCGCCCGGGGCCCCCTTCAGATCCGCATCGAGCCCGCCTTCGACCACCCCCAGTGGAGCCTCGACTTCGACTGCATAGCCCTGGTGCCCCTATGGGAGGCTATGAGCGCCGCCCGCGCCCTTGCCGGCACCCGCCGGCGGGCCGGCCCGGCGGGTGCCGGCCGGGGTCGATGAGCGGGCCGTATCGCTCCCCGCTGGGACCCGGCCACCGGTGCCCCACCGGGCCCCATGGGGCGGGACCCGCTCCCGGACGGAGGGACGCCGGCCCGGGGTGCCGGCGGACGCCTGGGAGGCCAGGGGAGACCAGGGAGGGATGGCGGAGTGAGCCAGCATCCCATTCAGGGTTTGATGCAGACGGCCATGGAGAGCCTCAAGCAGATGGTCGACGTGAACACCGTGGTCGGCGACGCGGTGGAGGCCCAGGACGGCACGGTCATCGTGCCGGTCTCCCGGGTGTCCGTGGGGTTCGTGGCC
>DATCLH010000043.1:0-1566 GCA_036564035.1 Thermaerobacter sp. | reverse complement strand
GGGGCATGGGGGCTCGGCCGTTGCGCAATCTGACGGACGCTTGCCGTTCAGGTATTCCTGGACGGCCCCTTGCTTGATCTTCTCAATGTCATGGCAGGCGGGAGGGCCTCCCGAGCACAGCCCGGGAGCGATTGCGGATGGCCCGCCGCAGGCCGCGGGCTTGTGACCCCGGGCCATCGCCGGTATGCTCATCGGTAGCGGCGGTTCCCGGCCGGGGCCGGCCGGGAACCGCCGCGTGCCCGGGAGGCGATGGCCTGTGGCGATCCTGGCCGAGTCCCAGCGGCAGGCGGTGGCCCGGCGCCTGGAGGCGCTGGAGGCTCCCGTCGAGCTCGAACTGTTCGTCCGTGATACCCGCCTGATCATCCCGGGCCGGGAGTGCCCGCGCTGCGAGGAGACGGTCCAGCTGCTGGAGGAGGTCTGCGCCCTCAGCCCCCACCTGCGGCTGACCGTCCGGGATCTGGACCGGGAGGCGGACCGGGGGCAGGCGCTGGGGGTCCAGTACACCCCCACCCTGGTGATCCACGGCCGGGCGGGCGGCCGCGTCCGCTTCGTCGGCGCACCCCTAGGGTACGAGTTCGCCAGCCTCCTGGAGGTGCTGGCGGAGGCCGGCCGGGCCGGATCCCGACCGGCGTCGCCGGCCGGCCGGGAAGCCGGGCCGGCGGAGGCGGGTCCGGCGCCGGCGCCCGATGCGGCTCCCGGCCAGGCGGGGGCGCGCCCGGAGGCAGGGGCCGCGGCGCCCGAGGCCAGGGCTGCGACCGAGGGGCGGGCGGCTTCCGGGCCGGGCGCAGACGGAGCGCCGCCCGCCGGGGAGGGCGCGGCCGGCGCCCTCGATGGGGCAGGTCCCCTCGACCCCGAGCGGCTCGCCCTGCTGGAGGCGGCGGCGGAGACCGTGCACCTGCGGGTGTTCTTCACCCCCACGTGACCCCACTGCCCGCGGGCCGTGCGCTCCGCCATGCAACTGGCCCTGGCCAGCCCCCGGGTGGTGGCCGAAGCGGTGGAGGCCAGTTCCTTCCCCCAGCTGGCGCGCCAGTACCAGGTCTGGGCCGTGCCCAAGACCGTGGTCAACGACCGGGTGGCCCTGGACGGGGCCGTTCCCGACGAAATGCTGTGGTCGGCCATCGCCCAGGCCCTGGGGATCCCGCCCCGCTGAGGACCGGCCCGGCGGGGTCGGAACCCTGCCGGGACCCGTAAGCCCCGGCCGGGCCGTGGACCGGCACCGGGGCCGGCTCCATGGCGCCGGGACGCCCCGGCCACCGAACCCGGCGGGGACCGTCACCCGTCCCGGATGGACAGCCATCCCCACGACGCGAGGTCATCGTCCAGGATGAACCAGACAGCCGGAGAGGGCCGCCAGGCCCGGATCCGCAACTTCTGCATCATCGCCCATATCGACCACGGCAAGTCCACCCTGGCCGACCGTTTGCTCGAGCGGACGGGCACCATCAGCGAGCGGGAGCGGCGGGACCAGGTGCTGGACATGCTGGAGCTGGAGCGGGAGCGGGGCATCACCATCAAGGCCCAGGCCGTGCGCATGTTCTACCGCGCCGGGGACGGGCAGGAGTACAC
>DATCLH010000042.1:0-5938 GCA_036564035.1 Thermaerobacter sp. | reverse complement strand
CGGCTCGCCGGCGTGGGAGCCGCACATCAGGGCCACCTCGGCGTCGTCGAAGCCGAAGGCGTCCGCGGCCCCAGAGGCCACCACCGCCAGAGCCTGGATGGGTTTGAGGGTCGAGCGCAGGAAGGTGACGTGGCCCGGATCGCCGATGGCGGCCACCACCCGCCCCTGCTCGTCCACCACCACGGCGTGGCCGTAGTGGCGGCTCTCCACCCAGCCGCCGCGGGTCACCTCGACCAGCAACTCGGGTTCCATGCCACCGTCTCCAATCGTGCCCGCCTCACCGGGTCCCGTCGCGCCCGCCCAGTTTTCCATGCGCGGCGGCGTCCGAAGGATCAGATCTCCCGCAGCCCCAGGCTGATCTCCAGCGCCACGTTGACCCGCTGCATCGCCCCGGCGTCGAGCCGGGCCACCCGCTCCAGGAGCCGCCGCTTGTCGATGGTCCGGATCTGCTCCAGCAGCACCACCGAGTCCTTCTCCAGGCCGTAGTGCCTGGCGGGCAGCTCCACGTGGGTCGGCAGCTTGGCCTTGTTGATCTGCGAGGTGATGGCCGCCACGATGGTCGTCGGGCTGTAGCGATTCCCCACGTCGTTCTGGATCACCAGGACGGGGCGGATGCCGCCCTGCTCGGACCCGATCACGGGGCTCAGGTCGGCGAAGAAGATGTCGCCGCGGCGGATCTCCACGTCAACCGCCCTCCCCACCCCATTCCCAGCGCCGGGGCTCCAGCTCCCCCGGGATCCACTCTTCCGCCAGGCGCTGGTTGAGGGGGCCCATCTCCTGATAGCCGCGGCGCAAACCCTCTTCCGTCGCCGGTCGACCTGCGGTGCCCGCCTCGGGTCCGCCCGTCGGCGTGGCGGCGGCCGCGATCCGCGGCCCGACGGATCCGTCCGGCACAGCCCACCACCCCTCCTGCCCTCGTCGCTCCCCGCGGACGAACCGGCATCGCTTCCGCGGGACGAACCGGCCCGCGGGCCGCGCGCCCCGAACCGGTTCACCGGCGCCGGTCCACCGCCCGCGCCGGTCCTCCACCCCCGCCGCCCGGCGGACGCAGGCGTCACAGCAGGTGGGACAACGGCGCCTGCGCCACGGGACGGCCCCCCCGCAAGTAGATGCGGGGCACCCGCCGCCCGATGCCGGTGACCACCTCGTACCCGATGGTGTCCATCCAGCTCGCCATCTCGTCGGCGGTGATCGCCTCGTCCCCCTGCCGCCCGATGAGCACGGCCTCGTCGCCCACCGCCACCGCCCCCGCGTCGGTCACGTCAACCATCACCTGGTCCATGCACACGCGGCCGACGATGGGCACCCGCCGGCCCCCGACCAACACCTGTCCGCGGTTGGAGAGGGCGCGCCGCAGCCCGTCGGCGTAGCCGACGGGCAGCACGGCGATGCGCGAGCGGCGGCGGGTGACGAAGGTCGCCCCGTAGCTGATGGGGGTTCCGGGGGGCACCTCCTTGACCAGGGCGACCCGCGTCTTCCAGGCCAGCGCCGGGCGCAGGTCGAAGGCGGCGACGGCGCCGCGGAACGGCTCGAGACCGTAGAGGGCGATGCCCGGCCGGACCAGGTCGTAGCGGGCCCCCGGCAGGCGCAGCAGCGCGGCGCTGTTGGCGGCGTGCCGCAGGAGCGGCCGCAGGCCGCGTTCGTCCAGGGCAGCGACGATCCGGGCGAAGCGAGCCAGCTGCTCCTCGGTGAGGGGGGCATCGGGGTCGTCGGCCGTCGCCAGGTGGGTGAAGACCCCCACCAGTTCCAGCCCGCCCAACCCCGCGACCCGGGCCGCCACCTCCGCCAGCCGCGGGTGGTCCCAACGCAGCCCCAGGCGCCCCATGCCCGTGTCCACCTTGAGGTGCACCCGCACCCTGCGGCCCTCACGGCGGGCGGCCTCGGCCAGGGCCCGGGCCTCCTGCTCGCTGCTCACCGTCAGCTCCAGGTCGTAGCGCAGGGCGAGACCGTACTGCCAGGGTGGGGTCCACCCCATGACCAGGATGGGGCACGCGATGGCCGACTGGCGCAGGTGGACGCCCTCCTCGACGACGGCCACGGCGAGGCGGCGGGCGCCGTGGGCCAGGGCGGTCCGGGCGACCATCACCGCCCCGTGGCCGTATCCGTCGGCCTTGACCACCGCCATCAGCTGGGCGGGGGCGGCGAGCCGCTGCAGGGTCTGCACGTTGTGGGCGATGGCGTCCAGGTCCACCTCCACCCAGGTGGGGCGCATCGGCCGCACGCGGCCCGGCCCTTCCACGGCGACTCCTCCTCCGGTGGGTCCTCCGGTTGGTTGGGCTGCGGGGATGGCGACGCCGCCCCTGCCCGGCGGCGCTCCGGGGACCGCGGCGGTCCCGCCCACGACCGGAGCGCGGCGGGGACGGGCCCGGCGCCCGGATGACCGTAGCCCCGGGACGACGGGTGGGACGCCGAGCACGGCTGCGGCGCCCCGTCGACGGGCCGATGCCGGCCACCCCGGCGGCCCGTCGGGGAACCCCTAAGATGGCTTCGCTGGCGCCGTCCCGGACCCTGTCGGCGAGCGGTCCCAGTCCACGGCGGTCGGTGCGGGGCAGGGCGTCCCGGCGCCCCGCCTGCTAGCCGACGGGCGCGGCGTCGCCGTCCAGGGGCGGGCGCAGCCACGCGACGCCCGGGATGCCGAGCGCTTCCGCGGAGCCGGGCAACCCGCGGCGGATGCGGTCGAGGGCATCCGGCAACCGCGCGATGAGCTGCGTCGCCCGCACGGGGATGCCGGCTGCGGGCGCCGCCAGTTCGCCCGCCAGGGCGTGGACGAACACGGCCACCTGAGCGGCCGCCAGGGGGTCGAGCCCCTGGGCCAGGAAGGCGCCGACGATGCCGGCCAGGGCATCGCCCATGCCGGCGCTGGCCATCCCGGGGTGGCCCCGGGTGCACACGTAGAGTCGGCCGTCGGGGTCGGCGATGAGCGTGCCGGCCCCCTTGAGCACGGCGACGGCCCCCGCCCGCCGGGCGAGTTCCAGGGCGGCCCGGGGCCGCTCGGCCTGTACCCGGGCGGTGGTCCAGCCCAGCAGGCGGGCGGCCTCGCCGGGGTGGGGCGTCAGCACCAGCGGGAAGGGTCCCGGCCGCTCCCGCAGCCGGTCGATGCCCAGGCGGGCCGCCAGGTTGAGGCCGTCGGCGTCCAGAACGGTGGGCGGGAAGGCCGGCGCGCCGGCGGGCGGATCGCCCGCGGGAGCAAGATCCGCGGGCCCGCCGGCAGCGGGCGGATCGCCCAGCCCGAGCCATTGGGCCAGGCAGGCAGCCGCCCCCGGGCTTTGGCCCAGCCCCGGCCCGATGACCCGTACCACCCGGCCCCGGCGCTCCCCTTCCCGTTCCGCCAGCGCGGTGGCGGCCGCCGCGTCCCACTCGCCGCCGGTTGTGGCGGGCAGGGCCCAGGTCATGATCTCCGGGCGGTGGACCGCGGCCTCGGTCCGCACCGGCGCGGGGACGGCCAGGGTCACGGTGCCCGCCCCGGCCTGCAGGGCGGCCGTGCCCGCCAGGACCGCGGCCCCGACCTGGCCCGGGCGGCCGCCGGCCACGACGACGTGACCCGCCCAGCCCTTATGGGCATCCCAGGGCCGCCGGGGCAGGAGGGCCGCCACGCCGGCCGCGTCGAGGACGCGGGCGGCGGGGAACCCCCCGGTGCCGCCGCCGGGCGCGCCGGCTTCCACCTCACCGCCCGTCCCGCCGGCGCCGGTCGCCTGCGGCCAGCCGATGTCGACCACGAAGACCTGCCCGGCCCGTTCCGGCCCCTGGCCGAGCAAGAGACCCCACTTGGCCGCGGCGAAGGTGGCCGTCCACGTGGCGCGAGGCACCACCGGCGCCGCCTCCCCGGTGTCGGCGTCAAGGCCTGAGGGCAAATCCAGGGCGAAGACCGGTGCCCCCGCGGCCCCCACCACCTGAAGGGCCCGGGCGGCCAGGGGACGCAACGCACCCCGCACCCCCACGCCCAGCAGGGCATCGACCACCACCCGGGCCCGGGCGACGGCAGCTTCCAAGTGGTGGAGAAACGGGTCCACCGCCAGCCCCACCCCGGATCCCGGACCGGCCGCGGCCGTCCGGCCCGCCCCGGGCTCCGGGAACTCGGCCGCCACCGGTGCCGCCCCGGCCCCCGCCCCGGGGTTCTGGCGGGTTCCCTGCTGGGCGCCCGGGGCCGGTTCACCCGCCAGCGCGATCGCCGGCACGCCCGCACGGGCCAGCAGGGACCATTGCACCGCCGCCTCGCCCCGCAACCGCCCGGGTTCCGCCAGCAGGAAGACCTTCACCGCGGCGGGCCCCGCCCAGCGGGCCACCCAGCGGGCCAGCACCATCCCGTCGCCGCCGTTGTTCCCGCCGCCGGCCAGGACCACCACGGGCTCCCGCGCCGAGAAGGGGCCTGCCACCTTCCAGAGCAGGGTGGCCGCCGTACGCCCGGCCGTCTCCATGAGCACCGGGCCGCCAAGCCCGGCGTCCGCGGCCAGGCGGTCGCCGCGCCGGACCGCCGCAGCCGAGAGCACCCACGTCCCGGCGGGCCCCGGATCCGCTCCCGGACCGGTGCCGCTGGCCGGCGCGAGGCCGGTGGTGGGCGCCCCGGCCGGGGTCGTGGGCGGCTCTCCAGGGGTCGCGGGTGCCCCTCCCGGGGTCACGGATGCCCCACCCGGCGTCGCGGACACCCCGGCTGCAGTGCCTGCAACTGTTCTGCCTGCGGTGCCGGCCGGTTCTTCCGCCGTCACGGCCGTCCCTCCCCGGGGCCGGCCCCTTCCAGGATGACCTGGGCCACCGCCCACTGGCCGTCGTGGGACAGGCTGAGGTGGATGCGCCGGACGCCGGCCGCCCGGGCCAGCGCGGACGCCCGGCCGGCCACTTCCAGCCAGGGCCGGCCGCCCTCGTCCTGGCGGACACGGATGTCCCGCCAGCGCAACCCCCGCAGGCCCGTGCCCAAGGCCTTGGCGAAGGCCTCCTTGGCCGCCCAGCGGACCGCCAGGCGCCGGGCCCGGTGGGGCCCGGCGCCGGCGGCGGCCAGTTCGTCCGGAGAGAAGACCCGCTCCGCCCAGCGCCACCCCCGGCGGCGCAGGATGGCTTCGATGCGCTCCACCTGTACGATGTCGATCCCGGTCCCGACGATCACGCCCGTCGCTCCCCTCTCTCCTCTTTCTAGCGCAGCGGGCGGCCCGGTAAAAGGTGCCGGGAAAGCCGGGTCGGGGGGTTCACGGTGAAGCGGCTCCGCCAGGGGAGCGTGCCGCCCCATGCGACGAGCCGGCATCGCTGCAGTGTGGCTCCCGGGCAATGGACCGGGCGGCTCCGCACGGCGGGTGCGCCCGCCATACGCCGAGCGCCCTCCCCGGCCGCTGCGGGAAGGGCGCTCGGCACCTGCGGTGATGCATGACCCGGTTCACCCGTCGCGATCACCAGGTCCTCAGGCCGTGGGCGCTGAACGGCGACTGCAGCAGTCCCCACACCACGGGACCCCAGGCCAGCAGGGTGAGGACCACGGTGCCGACGACCCACGGGGTCAGCCGGTTGAGCCACACCGGCACCGGCATGCCGCCGTCCAGCGGCTCGGCCACGGGCACCTCCTGCCGCACTGGAGCTTCCGCGCCGCGCATGGTCGCCACCATGACGCCGACGAACAGCAGCATGCTGACAAACAGGAGCACGCCGCCCACGGCCGTCATCACGCCGCCGGCCTGGGCCTCGGCGATCTGGTACGCGGCCTGGGACCACCAGGTGCGACGGGGCACCCCCTCAAGCCCCATCACCGCCATACCACGGCCCATGATGGCCATGCCGAGGAACCACAGCCACACCTGGGCCAGCGCGACCCGCTGGCCGCGCAGCGCACGGCCGGTCAACTCGGGAATCAGCCAGTAGCTGATGCCCATGAAGGTGAGGGTGACGGCGCTGCCTACGGTCAGGTGGAAGTGCCCCACCACGAACAGCGTGTTGTGGACCAGCAGGTTCAGGACAT
>DATCLH010000041.1:0-9467 GCA_036564035.1 Thermaerobacter sp. | reverse complement strand
CGGCCTCTTTTGTCTCAAACCCGAGTAGGGTGCCTGGAATGACCCGGTTGGTTTTGGAGGTTGCCAAAGAGGAACGTTATCTCTTCTTGAGGAAGGTGAATTCGTCCTACTCCGCGACAACTCGTCCAATCGCCCACGGGGGCCAAAAAGCAAACCATGTCCAAGGTTGACCACGGCGCAGCACCAGGCGCCACACCCAAAATCACCGGCATAACACCAAGCCGCCCTGCTCTACTTACGCCAGATTACGCTATTACGCTAGGCCGCGCCGTAACACCCGCGCCGCAACGGCCAGTGCCACCGCATCGAAGGCCAGGAGGATTCCCACCATAGAGAAAACCAGCTGCGTATCCCAGCCGTTGAGGACCAGCGCGCGGGTGGCCTCGATGGCGTAGGTCATGGGATTGGACCGGGCCAGGACCTGCATCCATCCCGGCATGAGGTCGAGGGGGGCCAGAGCGGTACTCAAAAAGAGCAGGGGCAGGCTCAGGAACGCCGTGATGGTAAAGAACTCGGGATGCCGGCGAACAGCGAAGGCGAGGGCAATCGACAAGGTGGCGACCCCCGCCCCATAAAGGGCACCGATGCCAAGGGCCGCCACGATCCCGCCCAGGCCGGTGGCAAATCGAACCCCTAGCCCGTAGGCTGTCAGGATGATAAGCAAGTTCTGTACGGCGGTCACCGCCATGATGTAGACGAACCGGCTGGTGACGATGGACAGCCGCTGGATGGGCGCGGCCAGAAGGCGCTGCAGAAACCCGGTCTCCCGGTCGAAAAGGAGCTCAACCCCACCGTTTATGGCCCCGTTGAACACCGTCATCACCATGGCCCCGGCGCTCATGAAGGCCAGGTAGTTGTGCCCCGGCACATCGCCCGCCGCCATGCGGGCCAGCAGGTGACCGAAAAGCAACAGCCAGAGCACCGGCTGGCTCAACGTCGACAACCACGTCAAGGGCTCCCGGCGCAAGCGGAACCACCACCGCTGGAGCATCACACGGTTTTCCAGCCAGAATTCGCCCATCCTCCGCCCCCTCCAGCAGCGCTCGCCGTACCGTCCCGCTTGGATTGGATCCGACCTTCGGCAGCTTAGACCCAGCTTCCACGAGTTCCGACCTAGTCCCCGCCAGCTCACACCCAGCCCTTGCCAGGGTAACCTAGCCTGCCGTCTCCCCATCCCGCAAGGCTCGCCCGGTCAAGTGGAGGAACACGTCGTCCAGGGTGGCCGGCCGAGCCGCCACCCCCTCAAGAGCGATCCCCGCCGCCCGGCAGATGGCCAGGACCGGTTCCAGGGCGGCAAGGGAATCCCGCACCCGCAATCCGATGCGAACGGCAAGCCCGGAGCTGGAACCGGGCCAGTCCACCTCCACCTCCATGACCGGTTCCAGGACCTCGAGCTGCCGGGCCAGCTGCCGCACCTGTTCGGCCGGTTGGCCTGCCGCCACCCGCAACTTCAGATACTCGCTGCCATAGCGGGCCTTGAGCCGCGCCGGGGCATCCAGGGCAAGGCACCGGCCCCCGTCGATGATGGCCACCCGGTCACAGAGCCAGTCTGCTTCCTCCAGGTAGTGGGTGGTGAGCAGAATGGTGGTTCCCCGGTCCCGGAACGTGCGGATGTACTGCCACAGCCGCCGCCGGGTCTGGAGGTCGAGGCCCAGGGTGGGTTCGTCCAGAACCAGCACGGCAGGCCGGTGTACCAGCCCCATGGCCAGGTCGAGCCGCTTCCGCATCCCGCCGGAGTAGTCTCGGACGACCCGGTCCGCGGCGTCGGACAGGTCGACCAGCTGCAAGAGCTCCTCCGCCCGCCGGGCTGCATCGGCAGGGGGAAGATGGTACATGCCGGCCACCAGCAGCAAGTTCTCCCGGCCGGTCAACAGGGGATCCACGGCCGTTTCCTGAGGAACCCACCCGACATAGCGCCTGGCCCGCGCGGGTTGCTCCGCCACGTCGATCCCGAGAATCCGGACCCGGCCGCTGGATGGTTTGAGCAATGAAAGCAGCACCTTGATGGTGGTCGTCTTGCCGGCTCCGTTGGGGCCCAGCAGGCCGAAGATCTCCCCTTGCTCGACACGGAAGCTGACGTCGCGGACGGCTTCAATGGCGCCGAAACGCCGGGACAGGTGCTCCACCTCGATCGCCGGTACCCGCGTTGGACCCGGACCGCCACCCGCCGCCGCCAAGGTCCGCCCCGCCGCCCCTGTCACGCCCAGGTCACCATCCGTACAAGAGCGGCCAGAGTCGGACCCATCCCTGCAAGGACCTGGGTCAGGAAAAGCCCAGGGTCCGTCCAGATCCCTCCGGCCCCTGCGAAGGGGCCCCAGGTGGTGCCGATGGCGGCCACAGCCCCCGGCAGTCCCTGCACCAGAGCGGCCAGGGCCTGGACCCCATAGCCGGGCCGGCCGAATCCGTAGAGCAAGAGGAAGGTCAACGGCCCCGTGACCGACGTGAAGAACCAGATGGGATAGGCCCAGCGGGCCACCCGGCGGTGGCGGTCGTAGCGGCCGCGCAGACCCAGGACCAGCGCCACCAGCACCAGGGGGGCCGTCACGCTGGCCGCCAGGCTGTGGGCGCCCAGGATCACCAGGTAGATCAGCCGAATGGCGGCCTGGCCTTCGAACGGCGTCGTCCCGTAGAGGACGCTCTTGGTCAGGTACAGGATGAGGAACACCGCCTGCAACCCGGCCGCCAGCAGCATGCCCCGGCGATGCCCCGCCACGTCACCCGCACGGATCCGCCGGTACGCCCGGGCGATCACCACGGCGCTGATGGCGTTGAGGGTGGCGTTGGTCGCGGCGATGACAAATACAGGGTCGATGGTGGCTCCCGCCTTCCCTGCATGGATTGTGGCGTCATGGTTCTTGAACTTGATGCTTGGTGATGGTTCGGCGATGATGTTCCGGCCGGGCGTTGGGTGTGCCGGAACGCCAAGTGCGTCCGCACCGGATGGGTAGGTGCCTAACCCCATGATACCCGTGACCGTCTCCCAAAGCCTAGCCGAACCTGGCCGCCTGTGAGCGCCGTTTTCAACACCACGGTCCCGCCGTCAACTGGCCTGCTCGGGCCAGAAGTGCCGCTTCAGCTCGGGCACGCGGCTGCGAGCCACCGGAATCGTCACCGGCTGGCCGGCGTGGACCACGGTCAGGTTGTAGGTCCCGTTGAAGAACGGGCTGATCTCCCGCACCTTGCGCAGGTTGACGATGTAGCCCCGGTGGCAGCGGAAGAACCGGTCCGGGGGGAGCAGGTCTTCCAGCTCCCGCAAGGTGTAACGGGTCGGGAGGCGGTGGGTCGCCGTGTACACGAAGACCTGGTCGTTCTCCGCCTCGGCATAGACCACTTCTTCCACGGGGATGGGCACCGCGGCCTCGTCCCGGACCCCCATCACCCAGCGTGGCCGGGGCCGCCCGCGGCCACCGCCTGTCGCGGCCGGCCCGCCCCCCGCTCCCTCCGCGGCGCCCGGCGCAGCCGCATGGTCGGCCGCCGCTGCCGCCCCTGGCCGCCCCGTCTGCGCCGGTACCCCACCTGGCGGCGGCGAACCCGCCTGCGCTCCGGCTCCTGCGGCCGTGGATCCCGCCACCGGCGTCGCCGGAGTTCTCGCCGGCCCTGCACCCCCCCGCAAGGCCAGCCTCTCCCGGACCCGGCTCAAGGCCTCCCGCAGCCGGTCGTCGCTGTAGGGCTTGAGGAGGTAGTCCAGGGCCCGGGCCTCGAAGGCCTTGACGGCGTACTCGTCGTAGGCCGTGGTGAAGATCACGCACGGAGCGCCGGGCTGCTGCTTGAGCCGCTCGGCCAGTTCAAGGCCGGAGATGCCCGGCATGGCGATATCCAGGAAGACCACATCGTAGTCCAGGGCGCCGATCAGCCGCAGGGCTTCCCGGGCAGTGGCCGCCTCGCCGGTGATCTCGACCCCCGGTTCCCGGCTCAGCCGGTAGCGCAGCTCCGCCCGGGCGGGGTACTCGTCGTCGACGATCAGGGCCCGGATGGGCCGGTCCCCTGGCGGCGGGCCGTCCAGATCCCACTCCCACTCGGGGTCGCCGTTCGGGTCGAACGCGGCCCCGCCGCGGCCCGGCCCGCCCTCGGGCGACGGACCCCGCCCGGCCCCGGTGGCGGGCAGCGGTCCTGCTGCTACGTCAGCACCCCGGTCTTCTTCTGGCCGCCCTTCCGGCTGCCGCTCGGATCGGGGCCGGTGCTCGAATTCCTGCGGCCGCTCAAGCCCGTCAGGCCCTTCCCGTTCCGGCCGCTGCCGTCCCGCCCGTTCCTGTTCGTCCGGCCGTTCCAATTCTGGCTGTCGCTCGGCAGGCACCATCATGGCGCCGGTTCCTCCTTATCGCGCCGGTTCCTCCCTGGCCGGCTGTACGGCCAGGCGCCGCAAGGGGACCACCAGGCGCACCAGGGTTCCCCGTCCCGGGCGGCTCCGCACCTTGAGCCCGTACGCCTCCCCGTACAAACCCACCAGCCGCTGGTTCACGTTGGAAAGGCCCAGCCCCATGCCCTTGCCGACCCCGGGCCGGAAGATCTCCTGGCGCAGTTCCGGCGGGATGCCGACCCCTGAATCGGCCACCACCACGTGCAAGTGGCCGCCGCGCACCCGGGCCGCCACCGTCAGGCGCCCGCCGCCTTCCCGGGGTGCCAGCCCGTGGACCACCGCGTTCTCCACCAGGGGCTGGATGGTCAGCACCGGCACCAGGCAACCGAAGGCCCGGGGGTCGATCCGCACGCGGAAGCGCAGGTTGTCGCCGAACCGCGCCTGCTCGATCTCCAGGTACATCTGCACGTACTCCATCTCGTCTTCCAGGCGGATGAACTCGTCCCGTACCGTCAGCGCCCGGCGGAGGAACACCGCCAGTTTGACCAGCAGGTCGCGGGCCCGGTCGGGGTCGGTGCGGCTGAACATCAGGACCGTGTTCAGGGTGTTGAACAGAAAGTGCGGGCGGATCTGGGCCTGCAGGGCCTCAAGCCGCGCCCGGGCGGCCAGTTCCCGCAGCCGCTCGGCCTCGGCCAGCTCCATCTGCAGGCTGAGCAGCTGGGCGATCCCCGCCCCCAGGCGGTGGACCATGCCGGGGATGTCGTTGCGGTGGGTGCGATACAGCTTCAGCGTCCCCACCACCTGGTCCCGGACCTTGAGGGGTGCGATGACCGCCGCCTGCAGGGGGCAGGGGCAACCGGCGATGGGACATTCGAAATCCGCCTTGGAGGCCACCAGCCGCAGCCGGCCCGTCGCCAGCACGTTGCGCGTGGCCCGGGTGAGGATGGGCTGGTGCCGCACCATGAAGGGGCAGCCCAGGCCGGCGTAGCCCAGGATGGTCTGCCGGTCCGTGATGGCCACGGCGTCAACCTCGGCGATGTCGCGGATGATCTCGCAGATCTTCTGGGCCGTTTCCTCGTTCAATCCCTGCCGCACATAGGGCAGGGTCTCCTCGCCGATGCGGAAGGTGTGGTCGAGGAAGGTCCATTCGGCCGTCACCATGCATCCACCCCGCACCCGGACCCCGTCGCGCGGCACTGTACCGGCTGCACCCTGAGACCTGTGCCTATGTGAAGTTCGTCACAAATCGGCCAGTTCTTTCTTGACCCCGTCACAGCCAGATGGTATTTTCGACGTTAACATATTCGAGGCGCCCGCGGTATGGAGGGGGTCCGAACGGTATGCTGGTGTACGTGAACGGTCGCTTCGTCCCCAAGGAGGAGGCGACCGTGTCCGTTTTCGACCACGGCTTTCTCTACGGCGACGGGGTGTTCGAGGGCATCCGGGCATACAACGGCCGGGTCTTCAAACTGGACGAACACATCCAGCGGCTTTATGAATCGGCCCGGGCCATCCTGCTGGAGATCCCCATCCCTCCCGAGGAGATGGCCGCCGCCGTGGTGGAAACCTGCCGTCGCAACGATCTGGCGGAAGCCTACATCCGGGTGGTGGTCTCCCGGGGCCCGGGGGACCTGGGCATCGACCCGCGCAAGTGCCCCCGGGCCACGGTGGTCATCATCGCCGACCGGCTGGCCCTATACCCCGCCGAGCTTTACGAGCAGGGCATGCGGGTGATGACCGTCGCCACCCGCCGCACCTCGCCGGCCGCCCTGAACCCGCGGGTCAAGTCCCTCAACTACCTGAATAACATCCTGGCCCGGCTGGAAGCCAACCTGGCCGGTTTCGCCGAAGTCATCATGCTGAACGAGGAAGGCTACGTGGCCGAATGCACGGGCGACAACATCTTCATCGTCCGCCATGGGCGGCTCCTGACGCCGCCGCCCCACCTGGGCATCCTGCAGGGGATCACCCGGGACACGGTGATGGAGCTGGCCCGGCGGCGGGGCATCCCCGTGGAGGAGGCCGTCTTCACCCGGCACGACGTGTACGTGGCGGAGGAATGCTTCATCACCGGTACCGCCGCCGAGGTCTGCCCGGTGATCGAGGTCGACGGCCGCAGGCTGGGGGACGGCCGGCCGGGTCCCATCACCCGCCAGCTGATGGCCGATTTCCGCGAGTACGCCCGCAGCCACGGCACCCCCATCTGGGACGAACCGGCCGCCCAGGCCGCGGCGGGCGCCTAGGGCCCCGGGCCGGTCCGCCCGCCGGCCGGGCCCGAAAGAACTCGAGGGCGGAAGGACCCGACGGCGGGACGGTCCGGCCCGGACCTGGCGGCACCAGGGCGACAGAGGTGGTCCAGCCCGGACCCGCCGGCACCAGGGCGGCGGGGGCGAACCGGCCCGGACCCGTCGGCCGGCGCCGGGGCGGCCGCTCCGGGCCGGCCGCCCGCCCGCCCCGGTTACCACTCATACTCCCGCTTGAAGAACCACCACAGGCCGACGCCCAGCACCAGCATGAAGGCCAGCAGGGCGGGGTAGGCCCAAGGCAGCTCGAGCTCCGGCATGTATTCGAAGTTCATCCCGTAGATGCCCGTCAGAAAGGTCAAGGGCAGGAAGATGGTCGACAGCACCGTCAGCCGCAGGATTAGCCGGTTGGTCCGCTCCGCCGCCAGGGCAAGGCGCAGGTTCATCAGGGTGACCACCAGCTCCCGGGCGTTCTCCAGCCGCCCGCTCAAGCGGCCCGCGTGATCGCGCAGGGCCCGCAGGTAGGGGCGCAGCTGGCGGCCGCCCAGGCCCTCGCCCGGGTCGTCGTGGCCGTTGTAGCTGCTCTCCAGCAGCCGGTCCAGCACCTCGCTCAGGCTGTTGAGCCGGCGGTGCAGCTGGCCTGCCCGGCGGTGCAGGGTGCTGAGGAGGGCGACCCCGTCGGCATCCCGGCCGCGCCCCCGGGGCGCAGTCCCATCCCGGCGCCGCGGGCGGGCGGCGCCCCGGCGCCGGGGCTCCCGCTCCACCCCGTCCCGGCCGCCGCTCCGGCCGCCACCGGCCCGGCTGGCGCCCGCGGGGCCGGCCTCCGCGGCCCCGCCCTCCGCGGCAGGGCCGGGTTCGTCCCGCAGGAAGCGGGCCTCCACCGGCTCCAGCCGGTCCTCCAAGCGCTGGACCTGGTCGCCATAGCTGTGCAGCACGTCCTCCAGCAGGAAGTAGAGCAGCCAGGGCGCCGTGCGCGGCACCGACGCGGCCCCGGTGGCCAGCCGCTCCCGCAGCCGCTCCCAGGGGTCGGCGACCCCGTCGCAGACGGTGGTCACCTCCCGGGGCGCCAGGATGACCAGGCAGGGCCGGCCCGACGGCAGGAGCACCTGGAAGACCAGGGTGCCGCCGGCGGCTTCGACCCCGTAGGGCGCCGTCCCCGCCTCCAGCCGGCTCCAGAGGAAGGGGGCCAGGGGCCGGCGCCGCCGCAGCAGATCCCAGTCCTCGGGGCCGGGATCCCGCACATCCAGCCAGGCGACCCGGCGCTCGTCCCCGCTGGCCTCGCCCGCGCCCGCGTCCCCTTCCACCAGCCCGCGTTCGGACCACTCCCACGTCCGGATCAACCGGCCGGGCTCCCTCCCTCGCAGGGGCCACCGGCGCCGGCGGCCCCCGTGCCACCGGTTCGACCGGCTCCTGGCGGCACCCGTGCCGCCGGCTCGACCGGCGCCGGCAGCCCCCTCACAAAGCCGGGCGGCAGCCGCCCGCCGCCGCCCGGCGCACCCGAATTAGTCTTGCTGGATCACCTCGGCGATATGAAGGCTGACGATCTTCCCCGCGAAGCCCATCAGGTCCTTGCCGGCCGCCCGGCCCTCCGCCGACTGCAGGGCTGCCTGGAGGCTGGCCATGTCGTCGAAGTACATCTCCGCCATCAGGTAGTAGGGTGAGGTGCCCCCCGGCGCACCGGTGACCCGGGCCACCTCGACCCGGCGCAGGCCGGGCATTCGCTGGGCCAGGGGCAGGTGCACCTCCCGGTAGTGCCGGTCGAAGGCCTGCGGATCGTCGGGATGCTGATACAGCGCCACCAGCTTGACCACCGCCATCCCCCTCTCGCGGGTTGGTGACTCCTCCCTCTTCTTTCGGCGGGACGGCCGGGGTTCCTGGACCCCGTACCCAAAGGGATCGGCTTCCCTCGGATGTTATAGCGGTGCGGTCGCCATGGCGGCGCGGTCACCGCGGCGCGGTCGCCGCGGGCCTGCCGGCCAGCGCCCGCCCGAACGAGGGGGGATGCGTCCATGGACCGGCATCGGCATGCCCGGCGTGCCGGCGCCGCCCTCCGGGCCGGGTTCGTCCTGGTCACCCTGGCCGCCGTCCTGCTGCTGGCCACGGCCTGCGGCGGGTCGCCGGCGTCCCAGGAGGCGGGGGGCGGAACGACCATCGTCCACTGGCAGCACCACGACGACGCCCGGGCCAAGGTGCTGGCCAGCCTCAAGGCGGACTTCGAGGCCGCCCACCCCGGGGTGACCGTCCAGACGGAGACCATCCCGTACGGCGACTACTTCAACCGCCTGCTGACCGCCCTGGCCGCCGGCCAGGGGCCCGACGTCTTCCAGATCCCCGCCACCATGGCGCCGGAGCTCATCGCCTCCGGCCTGCTGGCGCCCCTGCCCGCAGAGGTGGTCTCCCCCGAGGCGGTCAACCGCGACTACATCCCCTGGACGGTCGAACTGGCCCAGCAGGACGGGCGGGTCTACGGCCTGCCGACCGACGTGCAGACCCTGGTGATGTTCATCAACGAGGACCTGGCCCGGGAGGCGGGGCTCGATCCCGACCGGCCGCCCACCACCTGGGAGGAGCTGCTGGAGCAGGCGAAACAGGCCACCCGCCGCGGCGATGGGGGGCTGACCCAGGCCGGGCTGGATACCCGCTACAAGTGGGCCGTCTACACCCTGCTGCTGACCCAGTACCTGGACCCCGTGGTCGACCTGGAGGCCCGCAGCACCCGACCTTGGACAACTACCGGGCGGTTTGGGCCCGGTTCCCCTTCGGCCGCTACCTGCTGAACAGCGCCCTCATGGCCTTGCTGGTGGTGGCGGGCGTGCTGCTGACCTCGACCCTGGGCGGCTATGCCCTGGCCCGCTACCGGTTCCGCCTGCGGGAGGCCGTGTTCGTCCTGTTCCTGACCAGCCTGATGATCCCCTTCCAGCTGCGGA
>DATCLH010000040.1:0-2937 GCA_036564035.1 Thermaerobacter sp. | reverse complement strand
GGGCAGTTCTCCACCAGGTCGCTGAAGCGGATGCCGAAGAGAGCCAGCTCCTGCTGGAACCGGAGGATCTCCTGGCGCCGCTCCCAGGCCTCGACGGCCAGGGCGTGCTGGTCCAGGGCCGCCTGGATGTCCACCTGGTTGACGGGATGCCCCTCATCGCCTTCGGTCTCCAGGTCGCTGAAGGGGACGACGGCCCGCGCCGCCGACTGCTTGCGGAAGTGGTCGATCAACCGGCGCTTGATCACCGTCTCGGCGAAGGCGATGAAGTTGTTGCCCCGGGTGGCGTCGAACCGGTCGATGGCCTCGTTGAACGCCAGCAAGCCGATGCTGATCTCCTCGTCCTGGCCGGCGTGCAGGTACCGGCCGCAGACCCGGGAGGCCACCTTGAGCACGAAGGGGGTGTACGCCCGGATCAGCTCGTTGCGGGCGTCGTCATCCCCCGCCTTCGCCTGGACGATCAGCTGGTCCGTCCCCAGGGGGCTGGCATTCATGGCTCCACCCCGTCGGCATCGAGCTGCCGCCGGCCACCCGGGCGGGCGACGCCGCCGGCCGGCACCCGTCCTCTCCCATGGCCGGGCGCCCTAGCGCCCGCGGAACAGCAGGTTGAGCACCAGGGTCAAGAGCAGGCTCAACAACAGGGAACTGGCGAGGGGGAAGAAGAAGGTGAAGTTCCCGCGCCGGACGACGATGTCGCCCGGCAAGCCGCCGAAGCCGATGCGGCCGGCCAGCCAGAGGAACAGGCCCAGGGCCGCCAGGCCCAGGCCCATGACGACGAGCCAGCGCCCGATGTCCGTCAACCCCACGGTACTCACCCGACCCTTCGGTCATCCCCTGTCCGGTTCCGCCTATGGGATTCCCTATTCCCGATGAACCGGCCATCTCCTACAAAGTTTACAGTTTCATGACGAAATGTTTACATCCCCAGGCCCGGGAGGCGCTGCTGCAGCCCCGCCCCCTCGGCCCCCTCCTCCAGCCAGGCCGGGATCGGGAGCCCCAGGTGCTCGTAGGCGCGGCGGGCCAGCACCCGGCCCCGGGGCGTGCGCTGCAGGAAGCCCATCTGCATCAGGTAGGGTTCGTAGACGTCCTCGATGGTCTCCGGCTCTTCCCCGATGGCGGCGGCCAGGGTCTCCAGGCCCACCGGCCCGCCGCCGTAGTGCAGGGCCATCACCGTCAACAGCCGGCGATCGGCCCGGTCCAGGCCCAGGGGGTCGACCTCCATGAGATCGAGTCCGGCCCGGGCCACCTCGGCGGTGATGACCCCCTCCGCCCGCACCTGCGCGTAGTCCCGCAGCCGGCGCAAGAGGCGGTTGGCCACCCGCGGCGTGCCGCGGGCCCGCCGGGCCACCTCCTGGGCGCCCTCGGGGTCGATGGCCACCCCCAGGATGCCCGCCGAGCGCATGACGATCCGGGCCAGTTCCTCCGGCCGGTAGTATTCGAGGCGCAAGAGGACGCCGAACCGGTCCCGCAGGGGTCCCGTCAGGCGTCCGGCCCGGGTCGTCGCGCCCACCAGGGTGAAGCGGGGCAGGTCGATGCGCAGGGACCGCGCCGCCGGCCCCTTGCCGATGATCAGGTCCAGGGCGAAGTCCTCCATGGCCGGGTAGAGGACCTCCTCCACCGGCCGCGGCAGGCGGTGGATCTCGTCAATGAACAGCACGTCCCGGTCGTTCAGGTTCGTCAAGAGGGCGGCCAGGTCGCCCGCCCGTTCGATGGCCGGGCCGGAGGTCATGCGAAAGCCCACGCCCAGCTCCCGGGCGATCACCTGGGCCAGGGACGTCTTGCCCAGGCCCGGGGGGCCGTAGAGCAGCACGTGATCCAGGGCGTCCCCCCGCTCCCGCGCCGCCTGGATGTAGATGGACAGCTTCTCCTTCACGCCCTCCTGGCCCGGGAAGTCGTCCAGGGACTGGGGGCGCAGGCCCGCCTCCAGCGGGGCGTCGCCGGGCTGCAGCCGGCTCGAGACGACGCGCTCCTCCTCGATCATCGGGCCGCACCTCCCACCGTCCGGCTTCCGGCCAGCGCCCGCAGGGCGGCCCGCACCCAGGCCGCGGCCGGGGCATCGGGTTCCACCTCCGCCGCCGCCATCGCCAGGGCCTGCTCCGCCTCCAGCGGGCTGTAGCCCAGGGATTCCAGGGCCGCCCGGGCGTCATCCCGCGGCGCCGGGGCGGCCCCCGCGGATCTGCCGTCGGACGAACCCGCCGTGCCGGCCCCCGGGGCGCCGGCCGCCGCCGGGCCCGCGGCCAGATCCTCCGGCGCGCCCAGCCGGTCCCGCAGCTCCGTCAGCAGCCGGCGGGCCAGCTTGGGGCCAACCCCCGGCACCCGGACCAGGGAGGCCGGCTCCTGCAAGACCACCGCCCGGCGCAATTCGTCCGGGCTCAGAACCGACAGCACCGACAGGGCCACCCGGGGCCCCACGCCCGAGACGGTCACCAGGGCGTCGAAGGCGGCTTGCTCGTCGGGTGTGGCGAAGCCGTAGAGCGACCACTGGTCTTCCCGCACCACCAGCCGGGTCAGGAGCCGCACGGGTTCCCCCACCGCCGGCAGGCGGCGCTGGGTCTGGCGGGAGACCGCCACCCGGAAGCCCACGCCGCCCACGTCGACCCAGACCTCGTCGCCGTGGCAGCCGGCCAGCCGGCCGCTGAGGAACGCGATCACCGCCCGGCCCCCCCGCGGGGCGATCGGCCGCTGCCAGCCGGCACCGCCCCCGCAGCGGCTCCCGGCTCCGACCCGGCGCCCGCCGCGCCCGCCGGCCGGTCCCCGGCGCGCCCCGCCATGGGCCGCGCCCCGCTTGCCCCCACGGCGGCGGCCTGCCCCGCCCAGGCCGAGGTCTGGGCATGCAGGCAGCACACCGCCACCGCCAGGGCGTCGGCGGCGTCGTCGGGCACCGGCGGCCGCGCCAGGCCGAGCAGGGTCTGAACCATGCGCTGCACCTGGGCCTTGGAG
>DATCLH010000039.1:0-13143 GCA_036564035.1 Thermaerobacter sp. | reverse complement strand
CCTTCGCCGCCGGGGGTGCCCTCCCCGCCGGCACGGCCTTCCGCACCCGGGATGGCCTCCCCGCGCTGCCGGACCGGGGGCGGGAGCGCCGGTTCGTCCGGAACCCTGGGCTCGGTCCGTTCCCGGAGCAGCTGTTCCATCTGCTGGAGCAGATCGCCCCAGAGGTCGCCCCAGGGGCCGCCGCCCGGCCAAGCCGTGGGGGTCCGGGGCGCTTCAGCCGCCGGGCGGGAAGCCGGGCGGGCGGGTTGCCGCTCCTCCTGTGGAGGGGCTGTGGGTGAAAGCGGCTGTGCCCGCTCGCCGGCGCCATCGGGCTGCGGCACCGGCCGCTCCAGCCTCCTGGGCCCGCTGGCCGGCCCCGGGCGGGCCCCTTCCTGGCGCCGCGGCGCGGCCGGTCCCGCCGCAGGGCGCCCCTGGCCCGGCCGCCGGCGGTAGTAATCCACCAGCCCCCGCACGACGCTGGCCAGGATCCCCAGCAGGATGGCGACGTCGATCCCCGACCCCAAGAGCCCCTCCAACCAGTCCGGCACGCCGCCGTCCCCCCTCCCGGGTCATGACCGGCCGCGGCCGGCGGTCAGCGGCCCTCCGCCCCCGGCGCGGTCGAACCGGCCTCGCCCTGCCCCGGCCCGCCGGCCAGGGACGCCCGCATTTCCGTGTCCGCCTGCAGGTTGCGCAGCTGGTAGTAGTCGAAGACGCCCAGCCGCCCCTGCCGGAAGGCCTCGGCGATGGCCAGCGGGATCTGGGCCTCGGCCTCCACCACCTTGGCCCGCATCTCCTGGACCCGGGCCCGCATCTCCTGCTCCGCCGCCACCGCCATGGCCCGGCGTTCCTCCGCCTTGGCCTGGGCGATGTTCTTGTCGGCCTCGGCCCGGTCCATCTGCAGCTGGGCGCCGATGTTGCGGCCCACGTCCACGTCGGCGATGTCGATGGAGAGGATCTCGAAGGCGGTGCCCGCGTCCAGGCCCTTGCTCAGCACGACCCGGGAGATGGAGTCCGGGTTCTCCAGCACCGCCTTGTGGTCTTCGGCGGAGCCGACGGTGGTGACGATGCCCTCTCCCACGCGGGCGATGATGGTCTCCTCCCCGGCCCCGCCGACCAGCCGGTCGATGTTGGCCCGGACGGTCACCCGGGCCTTGACCCTGAGCTCGATGCCGTCCTTGGCCACGGCCGCCACCACCGGCGTCTCCACCACCCGCGGGTTGACGCTGACCTGCACCGCCTGCAGCACGTCGCGCCCCGCCAGGTCGATGGCCGCCGCCCGCTCGAAGGTCAGGGGGATCTCCGCCCGCTGGGCGGCGATCAGGGCGTCGACCACCCGGTCCACGTTGCCGCCGGCCAGGTAGTGGGCTTCCAGCTTGTCCAGGCTGACGTCGATCCCCGCCTTGTCCGCCTTGATCAGCGGGTTGATGATCCGGTGCGGCGGCACCCGCCGCAGGCGCATGCCGATCAGGGTGATGATGGGCACCCGCACGCCGGCGGCCAGGGCCGAGATCCACAGCCCGACGGGGATGAAGCTGAACACCACCGTCAGGGCGACCAGCAAGAGGCCGATGCTGACCAGGAGGATCGGCCACGAAAGGTCCACGGGTTCCTCCCCCTCCCTCGTTCCCGCCGCGATCAGGACGAACCGGCTGCGGGGCCGGCGGGCCCGGGCCCGGCCGGCGGCGGTCCCTCCGGGCCGCCGGCCCCCGCCGCCCCGGAGCGGTCCCCGGCCCCGGCAGGGTCCGGTTCCACCGCAGGACCGCCCGGTTCGGGCGCGGGGCCCTCCGGTTCCACCGCCCGCACCACCACCCGCCGGCCCTCCACCCGGATCACCTGGACGGGGGTCCCGGCCGGCAGGTACTCGCCCTCGGTCACCACGTCCACCCGCCGCCCCGCCACGGCGGCCGTCCCCGCCGGGCGCAGGGGCGTGAGGGCCCGGCCCCGCCCGCCCAGCAGGGTCTGGTCCACCTCCGTCGCGCGAAAACCCTCGGCGGCGCCCAGGCGGGTGGGCAGGGCCAGCCGGCGCCACAAGCCCCGGCGGCCGGCCACCCGGCCCAGGATCACCGCCACCGCCACGGCGACGACAAACCCGATCAGAAGCGACTGCAACCCCCGCACCGGGTCGCCGGTGGCCAGCACCACGGCGGCCCCCAGGGCCAGCAGGCCTCCCACGCCAAAGGCGCCGAAGCCGGGCACGACCAGCTCGACGGCGAGCAGGACGACCCCCACCAAAAAGAGCAACAGCACCTCCCAGCCGGCCACACCGGCCAGGAGGTGCCCGCCGAAGAACAGGGCCAGGCTGAGCAAGCCCACGATTCCGGGAAAGCCGAACCCCGGCACGTAAAACTCGGCCACCAGCCCCGCCAGGCCGATGGAGAGCAGCAGGGGGGCGACCAGGGGATCGGTGACGAAGCGGGCCACCCGCTCCGCCGCCGTGGGCGCCAGCTCGTGGACGGGCAGGCCCGTCCAGCCGGCCTTGGCCAGCGCCTCCTGGCGGCTGGCGGCCAGCCCTTCGATGAACCCGATGGCCTGCGCCTGCTCGCCCGTCAGGGTGAGGATGTGGCCCCGTTCCACCAGCCCCGGGATCGCCACATCCTTGTCGACCATGGCGGCGGCGACCTGGGGATCGCGGCCGCGGCTGCGGGCGGCCCCTTCGAATTCGGCGCGGACGTAGGAGATGGTCTTCTCGTCGGCGGGGCGGGGCTCGGCGGCGCCCAGGGTGGCGCCGGGAGCCATGTACAGGGACGGCGCCGTAATGGCGATCAGGGCCCCCGCGGAGATGGCCCGGTCCGGAACCCAGGCGGCAACGGGCACGCCGGCGGCCACAGCCGCGTCGATGGCATCGCGGATCTCCGTGGCGCCGTCGACCCGGCCGCCGAAGGTGCTGATCTCCAGCAGCACGGCGGCCCGCTGCTCGCGGGCCCGGTTCAAGCCGCGACCGACGAACCGGGCCAGCCCCGGCTCGATGTTGCCGCGGATGGGGATGACCAGCACCTGCTCGGGTGCCCCCGCCGCCGGCGACGCGCTGGCGGCCGGCGGCGGTCCTCCGCTCCCGCCGCCGCCCACCAGGGTGGCGAGGACGACCAGCACCCCCGCCAGCCGCTGCAGGGCCTTCCACAGCCGGCCCCCGTCCACCACGCCCCGCCCCCGTCTCCCCGGTTCCTCCCCGGCCCTGCCGGTCCGCCCTTGCGCGGTCCGGCCTACGCCTTCGGTGCCATGCGGCTCAGCAACTCGCGGACGATCCGGCTGGCGTCGCTGCCCTCCGCCCGGCCGCGGATCCGGGGCATGAGCTGGCCCATGACCTTGCCCATGTCCTGGGGCCCGCGGGCCCCGACCTGGGCGATGACCTCTTCGGCCAGCAGGGTCAGCTCCGCCTCGCTCAGCGGCTCGGGCAGGTAGGCGGCCAGGACCTGGATCTCCGCCTCCATCTGCTGGACCAGGTCGTCCCGCCCGGCCCGGCGGTACTCCTCCAGGGCCTCCTGGCGCTGGCGCTTCTCCCGGGCCAGGACCTGCAACACCTCGTCGTCCGACAGGGGATGGCCGCGCTCGATCTCCTCGTTCTTGATCGCGGCCCGGGCCATGCGAATGACGGAGAGGCGGGTCTTTCCCGCCTCCCGCGCCTTCATGGCCTCCTTCATGTCCTGTTCCAGACGTTCCTTGAGGGACATGGAGAGACCTCCCCGCCCACCCGGCCCGCCGGTTTGCCAGCCGCGGCCACGGCGACGGTCGCGGCGATCCGGTCCCTGCAGCGGCCTTGCCGGCGGCCGGCGGCTTCAGCGGCCCGGGCCGGCGTCACCGGCCCCGGCGGCGGCGCCGGGCGGCGTCGCTCTTCTTCTTCCTGCGCACGCTGGGCTTGTCGTAGTGCTCGCGCCGGCGCACCTCGCTGAGGATGCCCGCCTTGCGCATGGCCTGGCGGAACCGGCGCAGGGCGTCGTCCAGGGTCTCGTTCTCCCGGCGCTTGATCTCGGCCACCCCGGATCCCTCCTTCCCGACCACGACCTCCGGCCACCGGGGTGGCCGCAGGGAGCCATCAACCGGGCGGCCACCCGAGGGAGCGGCCGCCCAGGACGTGATAGTGCACGTGGAAAACCGTCTGCAGGGCATCGCGCCCGGTGTTGACGACCACGCGGTACCCGCTCTCGGCCACGCCCACCCGGCGGGCCACCTCGGGGATCACCCGCTGCAGGTGCCCGAGGACCGGGACGTCGTCGGCCCCCGCCTCGTTGAGGGAGGCGATGTGCCGCTTGGGGATCACCAGGACGTGCTGCGGCGCCTGGGGGTTGATGTCCCGGAAGGCCAGGACGTGCTCGTCTTCGTAGACCTTGTCGGCGGGCAGCTCGCCCGCGACGATCCGGCAGAACAGGCAATCCGCCACGGCGTCACCTCCCCGTACCGGCGACCCGCCCCGGCTCGGCCCCGCCACCCGAGCCACCCGGCCACCCCCGGGCACCCGGCCGGTGGCCCGGGGACCGGGGTCATGATCCGTTTCGCGGCCGGCCGGGCCGCCGGGCGGCGGCCCGTCACGGGCCCGGGCGTTGCCGTCCAGTTTCGCCACCGGGGGCGCGGTGTCCTTCAGGACGGGGCCCCGTCTCCATAGGATGTCCGCAGCCGCGCCCGTTCACCATGACGTTCCAGCGCCAGCTCGATCAGCCGGGTGATCAGGTCGCGGTAGGGCAAGCCCGCGGCCTCCCAGAGCTTGGGATACATGCTCAGGGCGGTGAACCCCGGGATCGTGTTGATCTCGTTGACCAGCAAGCGCCCGGTGGCCCGCTCCAGGAAGAAGTCGACCCGGGCCATGCCGGCGGCGTCGATGGCCTGGAAGGCGCCGATGGCCAGCCTTTGCATCTCCTCCACCAGCCGTGGCGGCAGCTGGGCCGGCACGATCAGATCCGAACCGCCCTCGGTGTACTTGGCCGCGTAGGTGTAGAACTCGTCCTTCGGCCGGATCTCCCCGGGTACGGAGGCGATGGGCTCGTCGTTGCCCAGCACGCTGATCTCCAGCTCCCGGGCGTCCACGCCGCGTTCCACCACCACCTTGCGGTCGTAGGCGAAGGCCTCCTCAAGGCCGGCCTCCAGCTCCGCCCGGTCGCGGCACTTGCGGATGCCCACGCTGGAGCCCAGGTTGGCGGGCTTGGTGAAGCAGGGGTAGCCCAGCTGCCCCTCGATGGCGGCGAGGACGGCACCGGGTTCCCGCCGCCAGCGGGCCGCCGTCACCACCAGGAAGGGGACCACGGGCAAGCCGCGGGCCCGGAAGAGCTCCTTCATCACGGCCTTGTCCATGCCCACGGCCGAGCCCAGGACGCCCGCGCCCACGTAGGGCAGGCCGGCCAGCTCCAGGAGCCCCTGGACCGTGCCGTCCTCGCCGAAGGTGCCGTGGAGCACGGGGAAGACCACGTCCAGCGGCTCCAGCCACCGCCCCGCCACGGCCCCGGCGCTGCCCGGCGCCCCGGTTCCCTCACCGGACGAACCGGCCCCTGCGCCGCCCTCCAACACCAGCAGGCAGGCTCCCGCCGGGCCGGGCACCACGGCCAGGGGCACGCCGTCGGCCCGTTCGACCCCCCGCCCCGCCTCCAGCAGGGCGGCGGCATCCCGGGGCAGGATCCACAGGCCCTCCCGGGTGATGCCGATGGGCACGGGCTCGAACCGGTCGCGATCCATGGCCCGGTAGACCGACCGGGCCGACATGAGGGAGACCTCGTGTTCCCCCGACCGCCCGCCGAAGAGGATGCCGACCCGCAGCCGCCGCCCGGCGCCGGAGCCGGCGGCCGATCCGGGCCCGGCCCGGCGGCCGGCCTGGGGGTCCGGACCATCCCCCGCCCCGTTGCCCAGGCCGGGTTGGGTCCGGGTCGTCTCGCGCTCGTCCACGCTCTCCCCGCCTTTCCGTCGTCCGTCCGCCGGCGCCGTCCCGCGCCGCCTGGAGCACCTCTATGCACCTGTATGCGGCCGGCTCCTCCCTGCGGCCCCTTTGGGATGGACCCCTTCGCCGTACGGCTAGCCGTACGGCTGGCCGTCCGGCTGGTCCGGCCGGCTTCCTCCCGGCACCCCGCTCCGCTGCGCCCCACTTCGAACCCTCAGCCCAGGTCGCCCAGCACGTGCAGCACCAGCCCCGCGACCAGCACGCCCGCCGTCTCCGTGCGGAGGATCCGCGGCCCCAGGGTGACGACCCGGGCGCCGGCGCGGCGGGCGGCCTCCACCTCCCAGGCCTCCCACCCGCCCTCGGGCCCGACCAGGATGAGGACGCGCCGGCCCGTGGCGGGACGGCCCCAGGCCCGGGCCACCGCCTCCAGCTCCGCCCAGAGGCCCCGGGCCTCCTCTTCCTCCCAGGGCATGAGGATCAGGTCCCAGGCCTCCTCCGCCAGAAGGCGGTCCAGAGGGCGGGGGGCGTCGACCTGCGGGACCGCCGACCGCTGGGCCTGCCGGGCCGCCTCCCGGGCGATGCGCTGCCAGCGCTGCCGCCGCTGGTCCGCCCCCTGGGCGTCCGGGCGGCTGACCGAGCGGGCCGCCTGGACCGGCGCGAAGCGGGTGATGCCCACCTCCGTGCCGTGGCGGATCACCTCTTCGATCTTGGGGCCCTTGGGCAGGCCCTGGCCCAGGGTGATGGCCAGGGGCGGCTCGCTGGAGGGCAGCGGCTCCCGCGCCTCCACCCGGGGCGGCGTCCCCGGACGGAGCCGGCCCAGCCAGCGCCGGCCGCCGGGGGTGACGGCGACCACCGGGTCCCCGGCCCGGCGGCGCAGGACCCGCTGCAGGTGGTGAGCGTCGTCGGCGTCCAGGGGCGCCACCGCGCCCGGCTCCAGTTCCCGGTCCACGAACACGTGGGGGACGAACATGCCCTTCCCGCCTCACGGCCGCCGCAGCCGCCAGGCTTCCCAGCCCTCCGCCCGGCGCCGCTCTTCCAGCTGCCAGCCCCGGGCCCGGCAGCGGCCCTCCAGTTCGGTGGTGTCGGTGGCTTCGGCCAGCAGCCCCGAGAGGATCAGCACGCCACCCGGACGGGTCAGGGCGTGCAGGTCGTCGACCATGCCGGCCAGGATCTCGGCGGTGATGTTGGCGACGGTCAGGGCCGCCGGCAGGTGGACCGCCCAGCCGGCGGGGGGTTCCCGGCGCAGCGCCGCCGGCGTGGCCACGGCCACCGCCACCCGCCCGTCCACCCCGTTGACGGCCGCGTTCTCCCGGGCGACCTTGACGGCCACCGGGTCCACGTCGACGGCCAGGACCCGCTCCGCCCCCAGCTTGGCGGCCGCGATGGCCAGGATGCCCGAGCCCGTGCCGACGTCCAGGACCACGTCCCGGGACAGGACACCGCCTGGGCCATGGCCCGTACCCCCTGGGCCGCCGCCGGCAGGGTGCTCGCTGCGCAAGCCAGCCCGGCCGCCGTCACTGTCGCCCGGGCCGCCTCCATCCGGGCGAGCGGAGACCGGGTCCTCCGGGTCGCCACCGGCAGGCGCCCCGCGGCGGAAGCCGGCCCGGCCGGCGTCCCCGTCGCCCGGGCTGCCGGCGCCGGCCGGTTCCTCCGCCGGGACCAGCACCTCCTCCAGCAACTCCAGGGCCAGGCGGGTGGAGGCGTGCTGGCCCGTACCGAAGGCCATGCCGGGATCCAGGATCAGGGGCACCCGCGGGCCGGGGTCGACCCGGTCCCGGTGCCAGCTGGGCACCACCATCAGGTGCCGACCCACGGGCAGGGGCTCGAAGTAGGCCTTCCACGCCTCGGCCCATTCCTCCTCGGCCCGGGCGCGCACCGCCGGTGCCCAGGGGCCGACGGCGGGGAACACCTGGCGCACCCGCCGCCAGCGCTCCCCCAGCCGCCGGTACCGCTCCTCGAAGCCCTCCTCGGGCAGGTAAGCCCGCAGCCGCACCGTGCCGTCCCGGTCCTCCCAGACCAGGCCGGACCCGACCACCTCCACCAGGGCGGCGGCGGCCGCCTCCGCCGCCTGGGCGGGCACGTCGATCACCATCTCCAGCCAGCGCACCGGCAACCCTCCCCCCTCGGCCGGAGGCCGTCCTCCCGGCACGGCCGGGGGCCGTCAGAGGTTGAACGCATCCCGCATGCGCTGGAAGAGGCCGCGTTCCTCCGCCACGGCCTCGCCCCGCAGGCGGGCCAGCTCCAGGAGAAGCTCCCGCTCCCGGTCCGAGAGGCGCCGGGGCACCTCCACCCGGACCTGGACCAGCTGGTCGCCGCGGCCGCCGCCCCGCAGGCGGGGCATGCCCTTGCCCTTGAGCCGGATCACCTGGCCGGGCTGGGTGCCCGGCGGGACCAGGACCTCCTCCTCGCCGTCCAGGGTGGGCACCCGCAGCTTGGCGCCCAGGGCGGCCTGGGCCATGCCGACGGCGACCTCCGCCACGATGTCGTCCCCCTCCCGGCGGAAGACCGGGTGGGGCTTGATCCGGATCCGCACGTAGAGATCCCCGGCGGGGCCGCCCTGCCGGCCGGGAAGTCCCTGGCCCCGCAGGCGCAGCCGCATGCCGTCGTCGATGCCGGGGGGGATGTCGATCTCCAGGGTGCGGCGCTGGGGGACCTGGCCGCGGCCCCCGCAGGCCCGGCAGGCCGCCGCCGCCAGCCGCCCCGCGCCGCCGCAACGCGGGCAGGTCTGGACGGTGACGAACTGGCCGAAGGCCGTGGCGCGGGCCGCCCGCACCTGGCCGCTGCCGCCGCACTGGGGACAGGCCACCAGGCGCCCGCCCTCGGCCCCCGTGCCGCGGCAGGCCGCGCACTCCTCCGGCCGCTCCACCCGGATCTCGCGCCGGCCGCCCCGGGCTGCCTCCTCCAGGGTGAGCTCGAGTTCCATCTCCAGGTCGGCGCCCGGGGCCGGGCCGCCCCGCCGGGACGCCCGCACGCCACCGAAGACCGCGTCGAACAGGTCGCCCAGGCCGAAGCCGTCGAAATCCCCGAAGTCGCCGAAACCGCCGAAGGGGCCAAAGCCACCCCCCGGCCCGCCGGCGCCGCCGAACCCGCCGGTTCCACCGCCCGGCCAGCCGGCGGCCGGCCCCTCGGCGGTGCCGAAGCGGTCGTAGGCCGCCCGCTTCTCCGGGTCGCTGAGGACCTGGTAGGCCTCGTTGATCTCCTTGAAGCGGCGTTCGGCCTCGGGGTCGCCCGGGTTGGCATCCGGGTGGTAGCGGCGGGCCAGCCGCCGGTAGGCCTTCTTGATCTCCTCCTGGGAGGCGTCCCGGGAGACCCCCAGGATCGCGTAGTAGTCCTTCGCCACGCCGCACCTCCTCCTCACCGGGCGTCAACCCGCGGCCGCCCGGCCCGTCCCGCCGCCCGGAGGGCGGGGACCGGGGCCGCCAGCCACCGCCACCCTCACCGGGGTCCAGGCTCCGCCCGCCGGCGGCGTCCGCCCCCGGCCGACCGCACCGTCAGTCGCCGCCGGTGCCGGTGCGCTCGTCGTCCTTGGACCGGAAGCCGGCGTCGTACACGTCCCCCGAGCTGCCCGCCGGCCCTGCCCCGCCGGACGAACCGGCCCCGCCGGCGGCGCCGGCACCGGCCGCGGCCGCCTGCTGCTCGTAGATCCGCCGGCCGATCTCCAGCAGCGCCTCGGAGAGCTCCTCGGACCGGCGCCGGATGGTGCCCAGGTCGTCGCCCTGGGCCACCTCCTCCAGGGCCTTGATCCGGTCCTCGACCCGCTGCTTCAGGCCGGCGTCCAGCTTGCCCTCGTTGTCCTTGAGGGTCTTCCGCGCCTGGTAGAGCAGGCTGTCCGCCTGGTTGCGGGCCTCGATCAGCTCCTTGCGCCGCCGGTCCTCCTCGGCGTGCTGCTCGGCCTCCTTGATCATGCGCTGGATCTCGTCCTCGCTGAGGCCGCCCTGGGACTGGATGGTGATCTTCTGCTCGCGCCCCGTGCCCAGGTCCTTGGCCCGCACGTGGACGATGCCGTTGACGTCGATGGCGAAGGTGACCTCGATCTGGGGCACGCCCCGCGGCGCCGGCGGGATCCCGTCCAGGATGAACCGGCCCAGGGTCTTGTTGTCCCGGGCCAGGGGCCGCTCGCCCTGGACCACGTGGATCTCCACCCGGGTCTGGCCGTCGGCGGCGGTGGAGAAGATCTTCGACTTCGACGTCGGGATCGCGGTGTTGCGCGGGATCATGGGCTCGACCACGCCGCCCAGGACCTCGACGCCCAGGGTCAGGGGCGTCACGTCGACCAGCACCAGGTCCTTGACCTCGCCGGCCAGCACCCCGGCCTGGATGGCGGCGCCCATGGCCACCACCTCATCGGGGTTGACCCCCTTGTGGGGATCCTTGCCGAAGAACTCCCGGATCGCCCGCTGCACCGCGGGGATGCGGGTGGAGCCGCCCACCAGGATGATCTTGTCGATGTCCTCCGGCTTGAGCCCCGCGTCCTCGAGGGCGCGGCGGGTGGGCCCCATGGTCGCCTCCACCAGGTCGGCCGTCAGCTCCTCGAACTTCGCCCGCGTCAGCGTCATGTCCAGGTGCTTCGGGCCGCTGGCGTCGGCGGTGATGAAGGGCAGGTTGATGTTCGTGCTCAGGGTCGACGACAGCTCGATCTTCGCCTTCTCCGCCGCCTCCTTGAGCCGCTGCAAGGCCATGCGGTCCTGGCGCAGGTCGATGCCGTGCTCCTTCTTGAACTCCTCGGCCAGCCAGTCGATGATCCGCTGGTCGAAGTCGTCGCCGCCCAGGTGGTTGTTGCCGCTGGTCGCCCGCACCTCGAAGACGCCGTCACCCAGCTCGAGGATCGAGACGTCGAAGGTGCCGCCGCCCAGGTCGAAGACCAGGATCTTCTGGTCTTCCTCCTTGTCCAGGCCGTAGGCGAGGGCCGCCGCCGTCGGCTCGTTGATGATGCGCAGCACCTCGAGGCCGGCGATGCGGCCGGCATTCTTGGTCGCCTGGCGCTGGGCGTCGTTGAAGTAGGCGGGGACGGTGATCACGGCCTGCGTGACCGGCTCGCCCAGGTAGGCCTCGGCGTCCTGCTTCAGCTTGCGCAGGATCATGGCCGAGATCTCCTCGGGCGAGTAGAGCTTGCCGTCGACCTCCACGCGGGCGTCGCCGTTGGGCCCCTCGACCACCTTGTAGGGCACCCGGGCGGCCTCGTCCCGCACCTCGCTGAACCGGCGACCCATGAAGCGCTTGATCGAGAAGATGGTGCGCTCGGGGTTGGTGACGGCCTGGCGCTTGGCCACCTGGCCGACCAGCAGCTCGCCGTCCTTGGACCAACCCACCACCGAAGGGGTGAGGCGGCTGCCCTCGGCGTTGGTGATGACCGTGGGCTCGCCGCCCTCCAGCACCGCCACCACCGAGTTGGTCGTGCCCAGGTCGATGCCCACCACCTTGCCCATACCCGCTTCGCCTCCTCCGCGCACACGTCACCTTGCCGGCCGCCACGGCGGACGCCGGTCAGTCCCCGGCGCGCTCCGCCGCGGCTCCCTCGGCGCCATCGGCACCGCTCTCGCCCTGGGCGGGATCGGGCCCCGCCCCGGCCGCCGCGTCGGATGGGCCCGCGTCGGTCGATCCCGGGGTTCCGGCGGGCGCCACCGCGACCTTCACCATGGCGGGGCGCAGGGTTCGTCCCCGGTATAGGTAGCCCCGCTGGAACACTTCTATCACCGTGCCGTCGGGATGGTCGGTGGTCTCGACTCGCGCCACCGCCTCGTGGCGGTGGGGATCGAAGGGCTGGCCCTCGGCCTCCATGGGCTCGACGCCGACCTGGCGGAGCACGTCGAGGAACTGTCGATGGACCATGGCCACCCCCTGCACCACGGGGTGGCCGGCGTCGCCCCCCGCCGCCAGCGCCCGCTCCAGGTTGTCCAGCACGGGGAGCAGCGCGCGGGCCATCTCCGCCTCGGCGTCCTGGCGCCAGCGACGCTGCTCTTCCATCATGCGGCGCCGGTAGTTGGTGAAGTCGGCTTGGAGCCGCCGCAACTGATCCAGGTACTCCTGGGCCTGGCGCCGGGCCGCCTCCGCTTCGGAGCGAGCGGTCGCGGCCGAGGCCCGCGCCGCGTCCGCCGCGGCGCGGGCCTCGGCCGCCTCCCGACGGGCAGCCTCCAGGGCCGCCAGGGCCTGCTCGCGATCCATGGCCGCCGCCTCGGCGGATTCGGACCCGTCGGCCTTCGGCCGGGTGGCCTGGCCAGCCCCCGCCTCCGCGGCCGAAGCGGCCGCAGGGCTCGCATCCCTCTCGCCCGAGGGTTCGACCGACCCCTCGCCGGCCCCCTCCCCGGAGGGCGCAGAGCGGCCGTCCTCCGGGGCGGTCCGCGCCGCGGAGCTCCGTCCCCCGCCCTCCGTCGCGGAGGGTTCGCCGGCGCCTGCACCCTCCGGCGCCGGCCCGGGGCGCGTCGCCTCCATCAGGGGCTCTCCCTCGACCCTCGACTCACCCACGATCGGGCTCTGCCTCCCTTCCGGCATCCGGCCCGCAGCCGGACAAAAAAGCCCCGCCACCGGTGGCAGGGACGCGCATCCCTTCCGGCGGCGGGCCCCATCACCGCACCGTGCGTTCCATCGCCTCCGTCAGCAGCTGGGCCAGCAGCTCCATCACGCTGGTGATGCGGGCGTAGTGCATGCGCTTCGGCCCGAGGACGGCGATGCGGCCCGCCGCCTCGCCCCCAAGCCGGTAGGTGGCGCTGATCACGCTGCAATCGTAGAGGTCCGGGTAGGGGTTCTCGTGACCGATGGTGATCACCAGCTCGTCCCCGCCCTGCCGGCCCAGGAGGTCCCGGACCAACTCCTGCTGCTCCACCAGGCCCAGCACGGCCTCGGCCCGCTGGACGTCCTGGAACTCGGGCTGGCGGAACAACCGCCGCGTGCCGAGGACGAACACCGGGTGGTCGTCCTCGGATGCCGGCGGCCGCAAGGCCTCCACCGCCGCCTCGAGCAGGGCGCCGCACGCCGCCAGTTCGTCGTGCAGCTCGCGCAGCGCCGTCCGGCCCACCTGATCCAGGGTGAGCCCGGCCAGCCTGCGCGTCAGCACGGCGGAGATCCGCTGCAGGTCCGCCTCGCTGGCGGGCTCGGGCAGCTCCACCAGCCGCTGCTGCACCAGCCCCTCGTCCGTGACCAGGACCAGCACGGCCCGCCGCTCGCTGAGGGGGAGCACCTGCAGGTGCCGGAAGGTCACCGGTTCCACCCGCGGCGACTCCACCAGGGCCAGGCAGTCCGTGGTCTCGCTGAGCACCTGGGCCGTCTGCCGCAGCAACCGGCTGACGTGGTCGACCCGCTCCGCGTACATG
>DATCLH010000038.1:0-2984 GCA_036564035.1 Thermaerobacter sp. | reverse complement strand
GGCCGGGGCCGGCCCAGCCGGCGGCACGGCCGGTGGAACGGCTGGTGGAACAGCCAGGGCCGGTCCAGCCGGCGGCACGGCCGGTGGAACAGCCGGGGCCCGTCCTGGACGGGCCGGCGGGGACGCCGGCGCCGGGGAGCGGGGCGGACCCCGGGCCGGGGCGGCCGAGGCCGAGGCCGCGCCAGAGGCCGATGATCCGACCGATGATCTGGTGGTGGTGCAGGGCATCGTGGACTGCTTCGTGGAGGAGGAGGACGGCCTGCTCCTGCTGGATTTCAAGACCGACGAACCGCGCCAGCAGACCATTGCCCAGCTGGCCGCCTTCTACGCCGCCCAGGTCCGGTTCTACCGCCGGGCGCTGGAAGCCATCACGGGCCGTCCCGTCAAGGAGGCCTACCTCTACTTCCTGGCCACGGACGAGGCGGTACCCGTTCGCTAGGGAAGGCGCGGGGCCCAGGTCCGTGACTCCGGATCGGGGCTGGGGCCAGACCGTGCCCGTTCCCGTACAAGCCACCGTCCAGCCGGACCCGTCTCCCCCGGACAGGGTGGGCGGTTGCGCCTGCCCGCAACCCCCGCAACGGCCATACTAGGCCGGGGGTGACACCATGCCGAGGGCGGACAAGGACGGCGGCCGGGCAGTGCCGTCCGGGCGACCGGCGCAGGGCGACGCGGCGGCGACCCGGAAGGGCCGGGTCCACCAGGGGGAAGGGGGGCCGGTGCTGCCCGTGGAGGGTGGGGTGCCGGGACCCCAATCGGCTGAGGCGGCGCAGCTGTGGGGTGCGACCTACGGGGAGGAACCCGGCAGCGGGACCGACTACGAGGCGACCCGGCAGTCGACCGAGGCGATCCGGCGGGCCCACCGGGTGGCCCGCGGGCCCGGGAACCCGCGGCAGGGCGACACCCCTTGAGCCGGGCGAGGGGTGCAGGGACGAGGGTGCCGGGACTAGACTAGAGCTTGCCTTGCGCGGCGCCCTGCAGCACAGCCCGCCGGCGCAGCCAGAGACCCTCGCCCGCCGTCCTGGCGGCACCGGCCCAAAGGACGGCCCACTCCGCCAGGTAAGCGGCGATGAGCGCGACGGCGGCGATCACCGTGCCCGACATCGACGGGACCAGGGCCCGGACCATCAGGGCTGTGGCCGTCAAGGCAGCCACGTTGGCCAGTGCGGCCAGGTGGACGAACACCGTGTGCCGGCTGCGAACGAGCCGGCCTGCCTGGCAGGAGGCCAGGGCGACGATCAGGGGGACTGGGATCATCGCCAGCAAGCCCAGGCGGGCGACCCGCGCCACTTCCCCGGATACGGCCACGGCGCCTTGAAGGAAGGGGCCAGCCAAGGGGGTCGCCGCAAGCAGGGCCATGGCCGCCACGCCCCCCAGGCCTACGCGCCCGGCGAAGCCGTGGATGGCGCGCCATGGCACCTCCTCGCCGTGGGCGATGGCCACCTGTTCCACCGTGCGCATCGGCAGCATGAAGAGGAGTACGACGCTCCAGGCCACCGGCCAGGCGGCCAGGGCCAGCGGGGCGTCCACCGCCCGGGCCAGGAGTCCCGTCAGGACGGGCCGGGCGGCGAAGGTGGTCACGCTGGTCAGCGCCAGGGGGACGTAAAAGCTCAACAGTTCCCGCCAGCCCAGGACGTTCTGCGGCACCGCCTGGGCGGCCGGGCGGCCGGCGCCCCTCCAGGTGCGGTGGAGCCAGCGCCGGGCATAGCGGTCGACATAGGCGCACTCGGCCGTCACCGCCGCGGCCAGGCCAGCACACCCGGCGATGGCCCCCGGCATCCCGGTGAGGCCGCCCAGCAGGAGGACCGCAGCCAGGGTGGCCAGGCGGATCAAGGTGCCCCGGCTGGCCACCACGGTATGGCCGTGGCGGATCAGCAGGCCCTGGTGCAGGCGCCGCCAGGCGATGGCGGCCGTCCAGGGTAGCATGACGGCAAAGGCGGGCCGCACCAGGGGCAGCAAGGCGGGCTCAAGCCCCAGCATCCGGCCGAAGTACAGGTCGAACAAGCCGGTGAACGCCAGGGCGGCATGCAGGGCCGTCAAGATGCCGCCCAACAGCAGGGTGAAGTGCTGGAGCCGGCGCAAGGCCTGGTCGCCGGTGGCCAGGGCGTTGCCGGCGTGCAGCAGCATGATGACGGGGCTCTCGATCAGCAGGCAGGTGGCGATCACCGCGCCGTAGGCCGCCAGCGAAAGATCGGGTGCCGCCAGCCGGGCGATGCCGGCGTTGACGGCCATCTCCCCTGCGGCCATCAAGAGGTCGCTGGCGGCCAGGGGGACGTAGAAGCCCCAGAGGCGCCGGAACGTACCGGCCGGCGCCGCCATCCACCGTCCCATCGCCCACCCTCTCTCCATGGCCCCGCCTCTCCCAACCCGCCCGGGCCCCTTCCCGGCAAGCCCCGGGCCGTCGACGGCTCCAACGATAGCACCGGGTTTCAGGGGCGACAAGGGCGCCCCGTCCCACGGAAGACGGGGCGCGCTGGGGGACCGCCCCCAGGGGGGCCCCCCACGGCCCCGTCCTGGGTTACGATGGACGGGTGAGAGGGGGCGATCATCCGATGGCAGGTCGACTGGAGGACAAGGTGGCCATCGTCACCGGTGCCAGCCGCGGCATCGGGGAGGCCATCAGCCGGCTGTTCGTCGCCGAGGGGGCCCGGGTGGTGGGCGTGGCCCGCTCGGCCGACCGGCTGGAGGCCCTCCGGCAGGCCCTCGACGCCGAGGGCGCCGGGGGCCGGTTCGTCCCCCGGGCCGCCGATGTGACCTTAGCCCAGGCCGCCCGGGAGGTGGTCCGCGAGACCCTGGACCGATGGGGCCGGGTCGACATCCTGGTGAACAACGCCGGCGTCGGCCACTACGCGCCGGTGACCGAGCTGAGCGAGGCTGCCTGGGACGAGATGATGGCGGTCAACCTCAAGGCGCCCTTCCTCTGGACCCAGGCGGTGCTCCCCCATATGATGGAGCGGCGGGACGGCCATGTCATCATGATCTCGTCG
>DATCLH010000037.1:0-2121 GCA_036564035.1 Thermaerobacter sp. | reverse complement strand
GCGCCGCTTCCGCCGGTTCGACAACCGGCCGACGCATTTCCCGGGAAATCGGCAATTCGCGAGCCCCCTACCAGGCCCAAACCGCACGTCGCACCGGACCCAAACCGCGCCCCCGCCGGGCGCAAACCACGAGCCCCCTGCCGGGTCCCAACAGGATTCGACGACCGGCGACCGAAGAATCCTACCCATGAGCATGACGGCACCCGCACCGCGGCATGTCTTCGAAGTGTTCACCCTGGGCTTCCTCGTGCAGGACGGCCGGGTCCTCCTGCTGGAGCGCCGCAAGCCGCCCAACGCGGGGCGGTGGAACGCGCCCGGCGGCAAGCTGGAGGCCGGTGAGGACCCCATCCAGGGCATCGTTCGCGAGTTCGCCGAGGAGACGGGACTCACCCTGGAGGACCCCACCCTGCGGGCCGTCCTCTGTTTCCACGAGCTGGACGGCGCCTGGCGGCCCCAGATGATCTACACCTTCCTCGCACGTCGCGCCACCGGGAGCCTGCTGGCCTCGGAGGAAGGCCGCCTGGCCTGGTGGCCCGTGGAGCAGGTCCTCCACGACCCACGGGTAGTGGGGAACATCCCCCTGTTTCTGCCGCGAATGCTGGCGGCCGGCCCGCCCTTCGTGTTCATCGCGGCGTACCGGGGCGAGCGCCTTGAGGGGTACCGGGTGGCGCCGCTGCTGGCCGGCTCCGACGACGGCCGCGCCGGCTCCAGCGACGGTTGCGCCGCCTCCGGCGCCGGGCGACCCGCTTCCGGCGACGGGAAGCCTGCTCCCGGCCCTGGGGCGCCTCCCCACGCCTAGCGGAGCCCCCGGTCCGGGCCCGTGTCCCCGGGGGCCGGCCCCGGCCCCAGCCACCCAGAGGACCGGCTGGTCTTCGGGCCCCGTGGCGCCCTCGCCCGGAGCCCGGAGGCCCGCGCAAGAACCCGCCACACCGGGTGGGACATCCAGGCCGGCCCACCGGCCGGTGAAACCTGCCCGGGTTCCACCCGGATTTCCACCCGGCTTTGGTGGAACCGGCTCAGCCCCCCGATTTCCACCAGGCTCTGGTGGACCCGGCTCGGGTTCCCCCGGATTTCCGCCAGACCCTAGTGGAACCGGCTCGGGTTCCCCCGGCTGAACCGGCCTGCCCGCCGCGTGCCCCAGCCGCCGCCCCCGCCGGAAGGGCGCTCCGCCCGGTGGTTTTTGCGAACAGCTTGCAGTATCATTTGGGCCATGAGCAGGAGCCCGTCCCCGCCGGCTGAACCGGCCGCCCTCACCACCCTCCACCGGCTGCCGCTGGCGCCGGGCACCCGGCGCCGCCTGGACGGCTTCCTGGCCGCCTGCGGCCTGGGTCCCTCACCTCGCGGGGACGCCGTTTGCCCCTTGCCCCGCAGGGACGCGGTGTTTTGCGACGGCGACGCCGGCGGGCGGGCCGCACCGGTCCCCGCCCTCGCCTTGCGCGACCCTGCGGTGCTCCGGACCATGATTGAATCCCTGCAAGCGTGCTGGGGCGGGCCCCTGGAAGCGGTCGCCTCCCAATGGCACAAGCACTATGGCGCCGCCGTCCTCACCGGACCGCTGCTGGCCATGACCGTCGCCGGCATCCCGCTGGTGGGTCCCGTCCAGGACGCCGTGCTGGTGCTGGCCCCCGAGCCGGGGCGGCAAACGGGGTCCGGACCGGAACCGGACGAACCGGCACAGCGACCGGCTGTGCTGCTGCCCTTCGCCATCGCCTGGACACCGGCGGTACCGGCTCCTTCCGGCCACCCAAGGCAGGTGCCGGCCCCCGGCGGCAGGACCACCTCGGGGAGACAAAACCGGAGGCGCCTCACCCCGGTGCCGCAGGACTCCGCCGCCCCGGCCGCCGGTGCCCCACCAGGCCGGGGTGTGGCCGGGAGCGATCCCGTCTACCGTTTGCCGGCCACTTCCTCCGCCGGTCAGGAGCCCGGCGCCGGCGGGCCGGTCGGCGCCGCCCCCGACGGCCCCGTGTGCGTCCTGTGTACGGGTCCCCTGGGCGGCTGTCGCCACCTGCTGCCAACGGACGGCCACGGGGAACCGGGGCACCCGCCGGTCTCCGCGGCCATTCCCCGGACGCCCCGCACCCCCCGGCCGCCGCGGGCCCCCTGGAGGGACGACCTCCTGGC
>DATCLH010000036.1:0-2290 GCA_036564035.1 Thermaerobacter sp. | reverse complement strand
AGTTCATGCTCCATCCCCGCCAGGTGCTCCCCAAGGACCAGCTCCTGGAGCGGGTGTGGGGCTACGACTTCGGCGGCAATGCCAACGTCCTCGAGGTGTACGTCAAGCAGCTCCGGCAGAAGCTGGAGGCCGAGGGGGAGCCGCGGCTGATCCACACCGTGCGGGGCGTCGGCTACGTGCTGCGGGAGGGATGAGCGCTGCCTCTGCGCTGGCGGCTGGTGGTGTGGTTCGGCGCCGTCATGGCCGTGGTCGTCCTGGTCGGTTCCATGGCCAGCTACGCCTTCCACGCCCGTGCCCACTACGAAGCCGTCGACCGCGCCCTGATTGCGGCCGCGGCGGCCACCGCCGCCGACCCGGCCGCCTCCGCGCACCTGGGCCACCTGGCCGGCCAGCAGGGCGTCGCCCTGGTCTTGCGCCTGTACGATCGGGGCGGCCAGCTCCTGCAGCGCTCTCCCGACGACGGGGCCCCGCCGGTTGACCCCCGCCGGGTCCTGGAGCGGCCCCAGGGACCGGCCTACGGCTTCTTCCCGGCCCTGGCGCCGTCCATCGTCGACGTGCCCCACCAGGACCGCGGTGCCTTCGGTACCGTCCACGACGGCCGCCAGCGCTGGCGAGTGTTCGTCCACCCGGTGAGCCGGGGGGGCGATGCCACCGGCGCGGGGCCGGGGTTCGTGGTGACCCTCTCGCCGCTGGGGGGCCTCGACGCCTCCATGGCCGATTTCCGGGCGCTGCTCACCGGCCTGGGCGCCCTGGGCCTGGTGGTGGCGGGGGTCGGCAGCTGGGCCGTGGCGGGCAGCGCCCTGCGGCCCGTGGCCCGGCTGACCGAGACGGCGCGGGCCATCGCCGCCTCCCGGGACCTGTCCCGCCGGGTCCAGGCCGCCGGGCGGGACGAACTGGCCATGCTGGCCGCGACCTTCAACGAGATGCTGGACAGCATCGAGGCGGCCTACCGGCTCCAGCAGCGGTTCGTCGCCGATGCCTCCCACGAGTTGCGGGCGCCCCTGACGGCGATCCTGGGGAACCTGGACCTGCTGCGGCGCCGCCCGGACCTGCCGCCGGAGGAACAGGCCCAGGCCCTGGCCGAAGCCCGCAACGAGGCGGAGCGCCTGAGCCGCCTGGTGGCCGACCTGCTGTCCCTCGCCCGGGCCGACGCGGGCGTGCCCCTGGCGATCAAGCCGGTGGACGTGGACGTGGTCGTCCTGGAGGCCTTCCAGGAGGCCCGGCGGCTGGCCAAGGGCCAGGAGCTGGTGCTCGAACCCCTGGAGCCGGTGCGGATCCGGGGCGACGCCGACCGCATCAAGCAGCTCCTGCTGATCCTGCTGGACAACGCGATCAAGTACACGCCGGCGGGGGGCCGGATCGTCCTGGGGTTGGAGGCGGCCGGCGACGGCGGCGCCGTGTTGACCGTCGCCGACACCGGCGTGGGCATCCCGCCTGCCGACTTGCCCCACGTGTTCGAGCGCTTCTACCGGGCCGATCCGGCCCGCAGCCGGGACCCGGGTGGAACGGGCCTCGGCCTGCCCATCGCCCGCTGGATCGTCGAGCAGCACGGCGGATCCATCGACATCGCCAGCACCCCCGGCCGCGGCACCACCGTCACCGTGCGCCTCCCGGCCTGACGGGCCAGCAGGCCCGGCGGGTCCCCGGCCGGGCCGCTGCGGGCGGCGCCGGGGCCCCGGGGCCGGCCGGCCCCGCCCTCCTCAGCCGATCCTCAGGTGGTCCTCAGGTTCCTCCGGTAGACTGGTGCCCCTGGAAGAACCGGCACGCCGTGGCAGGGGCCGATCCGTCGCGGCGCGGTGGGAGGCGGGCCGCGACCGCCACGCGGTGGGTGGGGCGCTGCGACCGCGGTCCCCCGCCCGGGACGGTCCCCCGCCGCGGCAGGCTCCCGCCGCCGCCGGCCGGGCCGGCACGGCGGGCCGGCCGGGACGGGGAGGCGAGGAACCGTGGGGACGGAGAACAGCGCGGGCAGCCGGCCGGGCGGCCATGGGGAGCGGCCGGGCCGCCCCGGAGAGCGCCGGAACGGGACCGGTGCCTGGAACGGAACCGGACGGGCGCCGGTGACGGGCGACCCCCAGCGAGTGCCGGCCGGAGGACCCCAGGACGCCGGTGGCGCGGCAGCACCCGCTGGCCGCGAGGGGGAGGGGCAGCTGGAGGCGCCGGCTGCGCCGGTGGCCCCGGCTCGGGCTGGCGGGAACCAGGCGGCGGCCGGCGGCGTGGACGGCGACGGCCCGGTGTATGACGTGGCCATCATCGGCGGCGGTCCGGCGGGGCTCTTTGCCGCCTTCTACGC
>DATCLH010000035.1:0-13419 GCA_036564035.1 Thermaerobacter sp. | reverse complement strand
GGTCCAACTGACGCCGGCCGCCGCCGCCTACGCCGCCCGGGAGCTGGCGCGGCGGCCGGAGCTGAACCACACCCTCACGGTGGAGGCCTTCCTGGTGGCGGGCTGTTGCTCCCCCAACCTGCCGCCGGAGGTCCGGCTGGGCCCACCGCCCAGCGGGGACTTCCGGGCGGTGACGGTGCCGCTGGGGGATCGGGCGGTGCGGGACGAACCGGCGAACCCGGAGGGCCGGGGCACCGCCCCGGGGGGCCCGGGCGCGGCCAGCGGCGACGGGGCGGCGCCGGCCAGCCCGGGTATGGCCGCGAGCGGCATGGCCGCCCCGGCCGGGGAGGCGGGCGCCGCGGCGCCGCCCGTGCCGGCGGTGGAGGTGTACGTCGATCCCCTGGTGGACGACTTCGTCCGGGACTGGTACGGCGAGGACGGGCAAGAAGCGGCCCGCCGGGCGGTGCTCTGCATCGACCTGGCCCGGTATGCCGGCCGGGAGGAGCTGACGGTCCGGCCCTGGCCGCCGCAACCGCCGCAACCGGCGGGGGCGGAGGACGGCGGTGCCCGCTGAGGGCGGGCCGGGGCCCGGCCCGCCCTCGCCCCGGCCCCCGCCCGCGGTCCCGGCCCGGCCGGTTCTACCCCCCGGGTGCCTTTCGTATGGTGCACCGGGGGGATGTCCCGCCATGGGGCCCAAGGCCTGGTGGGTCTGGGCGCACGACCTGGGTGCGATGCTCTGGCTGGGCAGCGTCCTCTACCAGCTCCTGGTGGTGGCGCCTGTCCTGGCCGGCCAGCCGCCCCTGCTCCGCCGGCGCCTGTGGCTGCAGCTGGTCGGCCGCTTCCACGCCGTCGCCGGGATCGCCGCCGTGGCCGTCGTCGCCAGCGGCGTCCTCCGGGTGCTGGCCCTGCCCTGGCCTTGGGAGCGCCTGCCGGGCACCCTCTACGGCCGCCTGCTGCTGGGCAAGATGGCCGGCGCCGCCGGCATGCTGCTGACCGGGGCCGCCATCGCCTTCGGCGTCACGGCCATGCTGCGGGACCCCCGCGGCATGGAGCGCTTTCCCGTGGCGGCGCGGTGGCTGGTCCTGCTGCTGGCCCTGGAGGCGGCCCTGGGGGCCGTGGTCCTCTGGTGCGTCGCGCGGATCCACGGCGGCTAGCGGCGGCGGCGGGTACCCAGGTCGCCGGGCGGCCGCGGGATCCGCCATGGGCTACAATGGGGGCGTACCGGCGGCCGGGTGGGACGAGCCCGGCCGTACCGGCTTTGCGAGCCCGGCCGCCGGCGTTCACCGCCGAAGGGCGCTGGGTTCCACCTTCGATGGAAAGGAGACGCCCCCATGCCACGACGTGCCGAAGAGTTCGACCTGGAGCGGATCCAGCGGGCGGTCCTGGACATCCTGGAGGCCGTCGGCGAGGACCCCCAGCGGGAGGGTCTGGTGGACACCCCGCGGCGGGTGGCGGAGGCCTACCAGGAGCTGTTCAGCGGCCTGGGCCGCGACCCCGCCGACGAGCTCAGCGTGTTCTTCGAGACGGACCACGACGAGGTCGTGCTGGTCAAGGACATCCCCTTCTATTCGATGTGCGAGCACCACCTGCTGCCCTTCCATGGCCGCGCCCACGTGGCCTACCTGCCCCGCAACGGGCGCATCACCGGCTTGAGCAAGCTGGCTCGGGCGGTGGAGGTGGCGTCCCGCCGGCCCCAGCTGCAGGAGCGGCTGACCGTGCAGATCGCCGATGCCATCGAGGAGCGCCTCAACCCGCGGGGCGTGGTGGTGGTGATCGAGGCGGAACACCTGTGCATGACCATGCGCGGCATCCAGAAGCCCGGCTCCTACGCCGTCACCTCGGCGGTGCGGGGCCTCTTCCGGGAGAACGTGGCGAGCCGGCACGAGGTCTTCGCCCTGATCCGCAGCGACCTGCGCCCGTGACGGGCGGCCCGGCGCCGGCGGGGGCCTGGGGCGGCGGGGCCCGGCGGGACGTCCCCGGCGCCGGACGGGGGCCGGCCGCCGGCCGGGTACCGGCCGCGTACCGGCCGGCGCCATGGCCCGGCAGGATTCCACGGTCCCGCGGGGAACCGGAATTCCGACGCCGAAGGAGGGATTCCCTTGACCGACCGCCGCGACCCCTTCCGCGAATACTCCATCGAGACCCTGGCGGTGCACGCGGGGCAGGCCCCCGACCCGGCCACGGGCTCCCGGGCGGTGCCGCTCTACCAGACCACGTCCTTCGTCTTCCAGGACACGGACCACGCCGCCCAGCTCTTCAACCTGGACGAACCCGGCAACATCTACACCCGGATCAGCAACCCGACCACCGAGGTCTTCGAGAAGCGCATGGCCTACCTCGAGGGCGGCGTGGCGGCGGTGGCGACCGCCAGCGGCCAGGCGGCGACGACCCTGGCCATCACCAACATCACCCGGGCGGGTGAGGAGGTGGTCGCCTCCTCCAGCCTTTACGGCGGTACCTTCCAGCTTTTCGCCAACACCTTCAAGGACCTGGGGATCACGGTGCGCTTCGTCGACCCGTCGGACCCCGAGAACTTCCGCCGGGCGATCAACGAGCGCACCCGCTGCATCTACGCCGAGATCATCGGCAACCCGCGGCTGGACGTGCTGGATGTGGAGGCGGTGGCCCGGATCGCCCACGAGCACGGGATCCCGCTGATCGTCGACAACACCTTCGCCACGCCCTACCTGTGCCGGCCCTTCGAGTGGGGCGCCGACATCGTCGTCCACTCGGCGACCAAGTGGATCGGCGGTCACGGCACCTCCATCGGCGGCGTGGTCGTCGACTCGGGCCGGTTCGACTGGGGCAACGGCAAGTTCCCCCGGCTGGTGGAACCGGATCCCGGCTACCACGGCATCTCCTACTGGAACGACTTCGGCACCCTGGCCTACATCACCAAGCTGCGGGTCCACCTGCTGCGCGACGTGGGCGCCAGCCTGAGCCCCTTCAACGCCTGGCTCTTCCTCCAGGGCCTGGAGACCTTGCACGTGCGCATGGACCGGCATTGCGAGAACGCCCTGGCCCTGGCCCTTTGGCTCAAGGACCACCCGGCCGTGGAGTGGGTCGCCTATCCGGGCTTGCCCGATCACCCGACCCACCACCTGGCCAAGAAGTACCTGCGGCCGGGCCGCTTCGGCTCGATGATCGTCTTCGGTGTCAAGGGCGGGCTGGAAGCCGGGCGGCGGCTGATCGACAACCTGTCCCTCTGGTCCCACCTGGCCAACGTGGGGGACACCAAGTCCCTGGTCATCCACCCGGCCTCCACGACCCACCAGCAGCTGACCTCCGAACAGCGCCAGGCGGCCGGGGTCCCCGACGACCTGATCCGCCTGTCGGTGGGCATCGAAGGCTTGGCCGACCTGCAGGCCGACCTGGACCGGGGCCTGCGGGCCGCGGCGGGCCTGCCGGCGGCGGGGGCGGACGGCGATCCGGTGACGGCCGTGCGCCTCAACGACGAGGGGATCATCCGGGAGGTGGTGGGCCGGGCGACGGTGGACACCCCGGACGGCCCGCGGCCCCGGGTGGTGGCGGTGGTCGGCCTTTCGTCCGACCCCGGGCGGCCCAGCTACCGGGTGGCGCGCAAACTGCAGCGGATGGGTTACAAGATCGTGCCGGTCAACCCGCGCGCCAGCGAGATCCTCGGGGAGCGGGCCTATCCCGATCTGGGTTCGGTGCCCGGGCCCGTGGACGTGGTGGTGGTGTTCCGCGCGCCGGAGCACGCGCCCCAGGTGGCGCGGGAAGCCGTCGCGCGGGGCGCCCGGGTCTTCTGGCTGCAGGAGGGCGTGGTCAGCCCCGAGGCGGCGCGCATCGCCGCCGAGGGCGGCCTCGCCGTGGTGATGAACCGCTGCATCTACAAGGAGGCCCAGCGCTGGCGGGGCCACGTGGCCACCTTCCGGGGGGCTTGATCCGGCCTCGTGGGCGCGCCGGACCGGCGTCCGTCCGGCGGCCCCGCCCGCCGGCGCGCCCGGCGGTGCCGGCGGATGGCTGGAGAGCGCAGGATGCCCCTTTCCTCCGCGTCGCGATCGGTTAAAATAGCCTTTGGCTGCTGGCAATCTGGGAGGTCGGTTGGATGGCACGCTACACAGGCCCCAAGCACGCCATGTGCCGGCGTGTGGGCCGGCCGCTCTGCGGGTCGCCCAAGTGCCCCGCCCTGAAGCGGCCCTATCCGCCCGGACAGCACGGGCCGGGCCGGCGGCAGAAGCTCAGCGAGTACGGCCGCCGTCTGCTGGAAAAGCAGAAGCTGCGCTTCATGTACGGCGTGCTGGAGCGCCAGTTCCGGCGCTACTTCGAGCGGGCGCAGCGGTCCAAGGGCAACACCGGCGAGCGGCTCTTGCAGCTGCTGGAGACGCGGCTGGACAACCTGGTCTACCGGATGGGGTTCGCGCCCACCATCTGGGCGGCGCGCCAGCTGGTGGTCCACGGCCACATCCAGGTCAACGGCCGCAAGGTCGACCGGCCGTCGTATCAGGTGCGGCCGGGCGACGTCATCGCGGTGCGGGAGAAGAGCCGCCGCATCCCGCTGATCCAGGAGAGCCTGGAGAACGCCCAGCGGGCGCCGGAGTACCTCAGCGTGGAGCCCGAGAAGTTCCAGGGCACGCTCTTGCGGGTTCCCGCCCGGGACGAGATCCCCATCGACATCGAAGAGTCGCTGATCGTCGAGTTCTACTCGCGCTGAAGCACGGCAAGGCCGGTGCCCGGGCACCGGCCTTCTTTGTGCTTGGGTCGTGCTTGACTCGCCGCGATCAAAAGCCAGCGGGAGGGGATGGCGATGCAGGTTCAGGCGGAGATGGCGGGCATCGTCCAGGAGGTCCTGGTGCGGGAGGGCCAGGCGGTGGAGGCCGGCCAGGACGTGGTGATCCTCGAGTCGATGAAGATGCAGATCCCCGTCGCCAGCCCCGCGGGCGGGACGGTGCGGGCCGTGCGGGTCCAGCCGGGGGATTTCGTCAACCAGGGCGACGTGCTGATCGAGATCGACACCTGAGCCGGGGATCGGTCACGGGAGGGGAGCCCATGAGCGGCGGTACCGCCGAGCTGGACCGGCAGCTGGAGGAGCGCCTGGCCGCGGTACGGCGGGGCGGTCCGGAACGCTATCACGAGAAGAACCGGCAGCAGGGCAAGCTCTTCGCCCGCGAGCGGCTCCGCCGCCTGCTCGATCCCGACAGCTTCGTGGAGGACGCCACCCTGGCCAACGTCCTGGCCGGCGACCTGCCGGCCGACGGGGTGATCACGGGGCTGGGCCGGATCGGCGGGCGGCCGGTGGCCGTGATGGCCAACGACTCCACCGTCAAGGCGGGTTCCTGGGGCGCGCGCACCGTGGAGAAGATCCTCCGCATCCAGGAACAGGCGCTGCGCCAGCGGGTGCCGATGCTCTACCTGGTCGACAGCGCCGGGGCGCGGATCACCGACCAGGTGGAGATGTTCCCCGGGCGGCGCGGAGCCGGCCGGATCTTCTACAATCAGGTGCGGATGTCGGGCGTGGTGCCCCAGATCTGCCTGCTCTTTGGCCCGTCGGCTGCGGGCGGCGCCTACATCCCCGCCTTCTGCGACCTGGTCATCATGGTCGAGGGCAACGCCAGCATGTACCTGGGCTCGCCGCGCATGGCCGAGATGGTGATCGGCGAGAAGGTCACCCTGGAGGAGATGGGCGGCGCCCGGATGCACTGCACCGTTTCGGGTTGCGGCGACGTGCTGGTGGGCAGCGAGGAGGAGGCCATCGCCGCGGCCCGGGCCTACCTGTCCTACATGCCCAGCCACTGGGAGGAGCGCCCGCCCCGGGCCGAGCCCCGGCCGCCGGCGCCCGGTCCGGCCATCGAGGCGATCGTGCCCGCCAACGCCAACGTGCCCTTCGACATGTACCGGCTGATCGACCGGCTGGTGGACGAGGGGTCCTTCTTCGAGATCAAGCGGCTCTTCGCCCCGGAGCTCATCACCGGGCTGGCGCGCCTGGAGGGGCGGGTCATCGGCGTGGTGGCCAACCAGCCCCGGGTGCGGGGCGGCGTGCTCTTCGTCGACTCGGCCGACAAGGCGGCCCGGTTCGTATGGCTCTGCAACGCCTTCAACATCCCCTTGCTGTTCCTGGCCGACGTGCCGGGGTTCATGATCGGCTCGGCGGTGGAGCGCCAGGGCATCATCCGCCACGGCGCCAAGATGATCGCCGCCGTCTCCGAGGCCGAGGTGCCCAAGATTTCCGTCATCGTGCGCAAGGCCTACGGCGCGGGCCTGTACGCCATGGCGGGGCCCGCCTTCGGCTCCGACGCCTGCCTGGCCCTGCCCACGGCCCAGATCGCGGTGATGGGACCCGAGGCCGCCGTCAACGCCGTGTACTACAACCACATCGCCCAGCTGGAGGGCGAGGAGCGGCAGCGCTTCGTCGCCGAGAAGCGCCGCGAGTACGCCCAGGACATCGACATCTACCGCATGGCCTCGGACCTGGTGGTCGATGAGGTGATCCCCGGGGCCCGTTTGCGGGACGAACTGGCCCGCCGCTTCGCCCTCTACGAGCACCGGCGGCGGGAATGGCCGGCGCGGCACTGCCCGGTCCACCCCGTGTGAACCGCCGCGCCCGTTCCACCGCCGCGTGTCGAATCCTGTCTTTCGTTCGACACGGGCAGGAACCGGCCAGGGCCGGCGGTATCCCTTTTTGTATGGAGAACACGTCCCGGCCCGGAGCGGAGCTGGACGGGCCCGGCGGCAGGCCGGTGCCGTCGCCATCCCACGGTGGGCCGGGTGGGGAGGTCGAGGGGGTGCTGCCCGAGGAATCCACCGGCGGGCGCCGCGTCCTGGTGGTCGACGACGTGCCCGCCGTGCGTGCCTTTCTGCAGCTGGCCCTGGCGGAGCAGGGCTACCAGGTGGTGCTGGCCGAGGACGGCCGCACGGCCCTGGAACTGGCCCGGGAGGTCCAGCCGGACCTGATTCTCCTGGACTGGGTGATGCCGCGGATGGACGGGGCCCAGGTGCTCCGGGCCCTGCGCCGCGACCCCCAGTTGAGCCGGGTGCCGGTCATCGTGATGACCGGCAGCGTCGGTGTCGACGAGATTGCCTTCGAATGTGGTGCGCGCTGGGTTTTGGAAAAACCTTTCGGTGTCAACGACCTGTTTTTGACCCTGGAGGAGGCGTTTGCCGCGGTGCGGCCGGCCTGACCGGCCTTGCCCGGGCCCGAACCCAGGGAACCCTTCGGGGGTGGGTTCCACCGGTCCAGCCGGCCGGTGGGCCCACCCCCGCGCCGTTGGGCGGGGCGGGCCAAGAAGAAAGGCGGCCTCCGGACGAGGCCGCGGGAGATGGGGCCGGGACGGGTCCAGGATTCGGGCCGCTGGCCGCCGGGCGGCGTGGCCGGTGGGGGGCAGGATGCCCTCGCGGGCCCCGGGGGGCTGGGCGGTGCGAGGCCCGGCTGGGAGGGCCGGTCCTGGGCGGGGCGGGTGCGGCGCGGCCTCCGGGGCGGCCGGTGGCGGCGCCGCACCGCCGTCACCGCTGCAGGTACCGGGCGTCGACCCACCCCTCGTAGGTCCGGCCGTTGGCCTGGTAGCGCACCCGGGCCCAGCCGTTCTGCTCCTCCAGCACCTGGACGGTGCTGCCCTTGGCCAGGGTGCCGACCCGGGTGGAGTCCTGGGTGGGTTCGGCCCGCACGTTCAGGTACTGGGTAGTGACGGTGGCCGTCTGGCCGGTGCTGGCCTGGGGCTCGGCCGGCTGGGCCGCCTGATCCCCGGCGCCGGTGGAACCGGCCTGATCGCCGGCGGCCGCCTGGTCATCGCCGGTGCCCTCCTGCTCGGACCAGCCGGCCGCCAGGTCGCCGCCGCCCGCCAGGGCCGCGGAGATCTCGGCCTGCTGGGCCTCCAGCTGGGTGATGCGAACCATAAGGTCGTCGACGGTGGTCATCGTCTGCTGGACGTTGTTGAGCCAGCCCCCTACGCTGTACGCCATGAAGGCGACCACCAGGACGGCGACCACGACCCAGAGGCGATTGAGTCGCTCCATACCCGCACCCTCCTCTCGTGGTACAGGAATATGGGGGGCTGTCAGCGATTATTCCGCCCGTCCAGGGGCCGCCCCACCGGGCAGGCGGCCCCGCTCGCATCCCTCCCCGCGCGGCGCGCCCCAGCGGCGGGCCGGCCCGTGGCCAGGGAGCCGCGGTCCGGCCCGTGGGGGCGGAGGGGCGGTCCGGGACGTGGCCGCCAAGGGGCGGTACCGCCCGTGGCCGCGGAGCGGTGGCCCGGCAGGGTCATCCGGCACGGTGATGGGGTCGCCCCGTTGTCCCCGGGAGGCGGGTGGGCTAACCTGGGAACGGTGGGAAGCCTGTCCGCCGGCACCGGGGGGGCGGGAAGGGGCGCCGGCGAGGGACGGGTGGCCCCGGTGCGCGGGGGTGGGAGCGTTGACCGGTCCCCTGGACGGCGTGGTGCATCTGGTGGCACCCGAAGGAATGGAAGCGGAAGAGGATGGCCTGGTGACGGCGCTGGTGGCCGCCCTGCGGCGCCGGTGGGATCGGGTGGCCGTCTGGCCGGTGGCCGACGCGGAGGCGGATCAGGTCCGTTGCCTGGCGGCGCTGCCGGAGGACGAACCGGTCCTGCTGGTCCCGGCCCAGGACGCCGGCGCGCCCTTGGCGAGCCTGGTGGCCGGCCGGGTGGCCGTCGCCGCCGGCCGCGTCCTGGCGGAGAGCCGCCTGGACACCTGGGTCGTCGAGAACTACCGGGCGGGGTATCTGGCCGGCAAGCACCTGGTCAACCTCAAGCACCGGGACGTCGCTTACCTGGGCCCGGCCGGCGGCTCGCCGGCCGCCGCCGAGCGGTTGCGGGGCTTTCGCCAGGCGTTGGCCCACAACGGCCGGGACCTGCCGGCTGAGCGGGTGGCCGAGGTGGAACCCGACCCGGCCGCGGTGGCCGAGGCCTGCCGGCGGTGGTGGTCGGGCGGCGCGGAGCCCACGGCGCTGTTTGCCGCCTCTCCGCGGCTGGCCGCCTGGGCGCTGGACGCGCTGGAGGAACTGGGCAAGGCCGTGCCGGATGGGGTGGCCCTGGTGGCCTACGGGGACGGCGTGCTGGCGCGGGCGCTGCGACCGCGCCTGACGGCCGTGGTGCCGCCCCTGGAGGAACTGGCCCGCCAGGCGGCGGCGGGCCTGGCGGCGCTGGCGGAGGAAGGCCGGCGGGCGGGCCAGGTCCGGGCCGAAGCGGTGCGGCTGGCCCCCCGGCTGGTGATCCGGCAGTCCTGCGGGCTGGCGGCGGGCCGTCGGGGGGCTTGAGGGGCGGGTCCGCAGGACGGCCTGCCGGCGCCTCGCCGCCCCCCGGACGCAAGGGAACCCCGGTCCCGGGCCCGCCGCCTGGGTCGAGCAGCAGGGCGGGCCGGCCGGGGTCCTCCATACCGGTGCCGATCCTTCCGTTGTTCCGGCTTCACTCCGGCTTCCGGGTGGTTGGGGGCCGCGGCGGCGCTCGGGGGCTGTGGCGGCGGCGAAGGGGTTCATGCCCGCCCCCGCCGGACCCGAAGCCGCCCGGGGCGCCCCCTCCCGCTGCGGACCGCCGTCCAGAGCGATGGGCCGCGCGGGGCCGAGGTGGCGCCCCGGTGCGCCGTGGTCCGCCGCCCTCAGCCGCTGATGTTGGGCTGGCGCTGGATGGCCTTGACCAGGGAGCTGGCGATGGCCTCCTGCTCCTGCTGGTTGGCCACCTGCCACATCTCCTTCAGCAGCCGCTGCTCGGGCGTGCGCGGTTCGACCTCCTGGGCCAGCCAGTCGCCGATCTGCTGGGCCCGGGCCTTGATGTCCTGTTGCGACATCCCGGCCTGCTGAGCCGCCTGGATCCGCTGGGAGAGTTCGCGGGCGAACTGCTGGAACTGGTCGGTCACGGGCATGGGGAATTCCCTCCTTCCCGTTGGTCGGGCGTAGTATCCACGCCCCCGGCGGGCGGTATTCCTAAGGAGGAGCGCGGGCTGGGGGCCGCCGGGTCCGGTGCGGCCGGTGGACGCCGTCGTCGGGCGCCGCCGTGGGCGGCGCCATGGAGGGAAGGAGGCGCGAGGGCCATGGGGCTTGAGGAGCGCGTGGTTCCGGCCCTGGGCGAGCGGGTCTTCGAGGCCCGGGTCGAACCCGGCGCCGAGGTGGTGGTGATCCGCAAGCCGGGGTTCGGGAAAAAGTACGCGACCTACGCGACCCGGTACGGCAGCATCGACCGGGTCCTGACGGACCCCGCCACGGGCCGCCCGGTGGAGGTGCCCGCGGGGGCCGCCCACTTCCTCGAGCACAAGATGTTCGACAAGCCGGAGGGCAGCATCCTGGAGCGCTTCGCCCGGCTGGGGGCCAGCATGAACGCCTACACCGGGCACTTCTACACCGTGTACCTCTTCTCGGTGGTCGAGGCCTTCGAGCCGTGCTTCGAGCTGCTCCTGGACTACGTCCAGGACCCGCGCTTCACGCCGGAGAGTGTGGCGAAGGAGCAGGGCATCATCGGCCAGGAGATCGCCACCGCCTACGACCACCCCACCCACCGGCTCTACTACGACTTCCTGGGCGCCATGTACCGGGAGCACCCGATCCGCGACTGGATCCTGGGCTCGCCCGAGTCCATCGCCACCCTGACGCCGGAACTGCTCGAGACGATCCACCGGATCGCCTACCACCCGGCCAACATGACCGTGTGCGTCGTCGGCGACGTGGACCCGGAGCAGGTGGTGACCATGGTCGCTACCGATTTGAAGGAGAGGGACATCCCGCCCCGCCCGCGCCCCGAGCGCCGCTTGCCGGCGGAGGGGCCGGACCTGGCCCAGCCCGCGGTGGAACGCCGCATGGGCGTCTCCCGGCCCTTCGTCCAGTGGGGGATCAAGTTCGGTGCCTTCGCCCCGACGCGGGACGGCCTGCGGGACGCCGTCCTGGGCGACCTGGTGGCCGAGGCCCTCTTCGGCCGGCTCAGCCCCTGGTACGAGGAACAGTACCGGCGCCACGTCATCACCGACCGGTACTGGTTCGGCCTCTCGGTGGTCCCGGGAGCGGCCCACTGGGAGGTGGGCGGGGAGACGGGCGATCCCGACGCCTTCGCCGACGCCTGCAGCCGGCGGCTGGGGGAGGCGCTGGCCGAGGGCCTGGATGCGGACCTGTTCGATGCGGTCCGCCGCAAGGCCCTGGGGGAGTTCCTGGCGGTGCTGGATTCGCCGGAGGAACTGGCCCACACCTTCCTGACCGACCGGTTCCTGGGCTGGGACTTCTTCCAGCGCCTCGAGGTGCTCGCGGACCTGGACGCCGAAACGGCGACGGGCTGGCTGCGGCAGCATGCCGACCCGCGGCGCACGGTACGGGCGGCGGTGCTGCCACGGGAGGAGGCGACAGCATGAGCGGCGGCAGCGGCTTGGACGGCACGGCCCATGGCGCGGCCCAGCCCCTGGCGGGACGGGCCCCGGCCGCGGGGACGGACCCTGCACCGGCGGCCACCGCGGCCGGGTTCGTCCGGCACGACCTGCCCGGCCTGCGGGTCCACGTCCGGCCCGACCCCCGGTTCAAGCGGGTCGCGGCCGTCCTGGCCTGGCAGATGCCCCTGGCGGCGGAGACCGCGAGCCCCTTCGCCTTGTTGCCCCGCCTGTTGCGCCGGGGCACCCGCCGGCATCCGGATCTGCCCGCCCTGGAACGGGCCCTGGCCGACCTCTACGGGGCCAGCCTGGGCGCCGGGGTCGAGAAGATGGGCGACCGGCACCTGGCGACCCTGAGCCTCACCTGGCCGGGAGGCCGGTTCGTCCCGGGGGCGGGGGACGAGGGGCCCGGCGGCCTGGTGGCGCGGGCGCTGGGCCTGTTGCTGGAGGTCTTCGCCGATCCCTACCTGGAGGGCGAGGGCTTCCCCGCCGAGCGGGTGGCCGAGGAGCGGGAAGCCCAGATCCAGCGGATCCGCGCCCTGGTCAACGACAAGGCGACCTACGCCGTGCGCCACTGCCTGGAGCATCTCTGCGCCGGGGAGCCCTACGGCCTCAGCGAGCTGGGGGATCCGGAGCGCCTGGCCGGCCTGGACGGCGACGACGTGCTGCGCCTGCACCGGCGGGTGCGGTCGGTGGCTCCCCTGGACCTGTTCGTCGCCGGGCCGGTGGAACCGGCGCCCCTGCTGGAGGCCGTGACCGCCGCCTGGGAGCGGGTGGGCGGCGGGCCGCGGGAGGTCCTTGCCCTGCCGGCGGCCGTGATCCGGGGACCGCGGCCGGAGCCGCGCCGGGTGGAGGAGACGCTGCCCATGGAGCAGGGCTGGCTCGTCCTGGGCTTGCGGGCGCCCATCGGGTTCGACCACCCGCTGCGGCCGGCCCTGGAGATGTACAACGGCATCCTGGGCGGGTTCGTCCACTCCAAGCTGTTCCTCAACGTGCGGGAGCGGGCGAGCCTGGCGTACTCCGCCTGGTCGCGCCTGGTCCGCGGCAAGGGGCTCATCCTGGCCATGGCCGGCATCGACCCCCGCAAGCGGGCGGAAGCCGAGGCGATCATGCTGCGGCAGATGGAGGACATCGCGGCCGGGCGCATCAGCGACGAGGAGCTGGAGGCCACCCGGCGCTCGCTGGTGGAGCGGCTGCGGGCCGAGCTCGACCAGCCGGGCGCCCTGATCCGGGCCGCGCTGGAGGGGGAGGTCTACGGCCACCGGGACGACCCGGAGGGACTGATCCGGGCCTGGCAGGCCATGGGCCGGGCCGAGGTCCAGGAGGTGGCCCGGCAGGTGGGGCTGGACACCGTGTATTTCCTCCACGGCGGGCCGGGCGGGGAGGGATGACCGCCGGCCATGGCCAGGGGATGGCGACAACCTGAGGGCGACGGGCCGGCACCGGCCGCCGAACCGGCCCGCCGGCGGCTGCTGCGCTGGTTCGTCCCCGCGGGTGCCGGGCTGGCCCTGGCCGCCTTGTCGGCCCTGGCCGTGGCCCTCTGGCCGGGGCCCTTCCACCGGGCGGCCCTGGGCCGGGTCCTGGCCGTGGAGGTCGTCCTGGTGCTGCTGGCCGCCCTCAACTATTCGGGGTTCCTCTGGGGGCGGCGCACCTTCACCGAGCTGGTCACCGCCCAGCCCCAGCCGCCGCCCGAGGAGCTGGCCCGGCGGGACGTCCTGTTCCTCCAGCTGATCGTGGCGGGGGCCGTGCTCTTTGCGGTGTGGCTCCTGGTGGGGGGTTGATGTGGGGCGCGGCCGGGCGGTGCGTTACAATAGCGGGGAAGCCATGGACAGAGGCCGCCGGCGGGGCCGCCGGGGCGGCTGCCGGCGGCGGCCGCCCGGGGGCGGGCCGCCGTCGACGAGGGAACAGGGCGGCCGCCCGAGGAGGTGCGGTCCATGGGACCCATCGGTTTGCCGGAGCTTTTGCTCATCGCGGCCGTGGCCCTGGTGGTCTTCGGCCCGGCGCGCCTGCCGGAGCTCGGCCGCTCCCTGGGGCGGGCGATGCGGGAGTTCCGCTCCGCCGTCCGCGCCCTGGACGACGACAGCCCCAACGGCAGCGGCCAGGGGGACGGCGCCGGTCGTAGCACGGCCT
>DATCLH010000034.1:0-10634 GCA_036564035.1 Thermaerobacter sp. | reverse complement strand
CCGATGAGGCGGTCTCGTCCTTGGACGTGTCGGTGCAGGCCCAGATCCTCAACCTGCTGGCCGACCTGCAGGAGCGCCTAGGGCTGACCTACCTGTTCATCGCCCACGGCCTGAACGTGGTGCGCCACGTCTCCACCCGGGTCGGGGTGATGTACCTGGGCCAGCTGGTGGAGGTGGCGCCCACGGAGGAGCTGTTCCGCCACCCGGCCCATCCCTACACGGCGGCGCTGCTCTCTGCCGTTCCCGTGCCCCACCCCCGCCGGCGGCGGGAGCGGATCGTCCTGCAGGGAGACGTCCCCTCGCCGGCCAATCCTCCGTCGGGATGCCGGTTCCACCCGCGCTGTCCCTTCGCCCAGCCGCGGTGCCGGGAGGAGATGCCCGTCCTGCGGCCGCTGGCCTCGGGCCATCACGTGGCCTGCCACTACCCCCTGCAGTGACGGTGGCGGGCTGAAGACGCCGGTGGCGGCCCGTGGGGCGACCGTCCCGCGGGCCGCCTCGAGTTTCTCAAGTTCCGTCCCTGAAGGAGGTCGAGCGATGGAACGCGCCATCGCCTACAGCCGGGCCCACCGGGACCAGGCGCTGGCGGACCTCCAGGCTCTCCTGCGGCAGCCCTCGGTGGCGGCCCAGGACCTGGGCATGGACGCTTGCGCCGATCTGGTGGCCTCCATGCTGGAGGCCGTGGGCGCCCGGGTCGAACGGGTCCCCCTGGAGGGCGGCTACCCGGTGATCTACGGCGAGATCGACGCCGGCGCCCCCCGCACCCTGCTCTTCTACAACCACTACGACGTCCAGCCCCCCGAACCGCTGGAGGAATGGGCGGTCGACCCCTTTGCCGCAACCGTCCGCGACGGGCGGCTGATCGCCCGGGGCGTGGCGGACAACAAGGGCAATCTGATGACCCGCATCAAGGCCGTCGAGGCCTGGCTGCGAGGCGAGGGGCGGCTGCCGGTCAACGTCAAGTTCGTCATCGAGGGGGAGGAGGAGATCGGCAGCGTCCACCTGCACCAGTTCATGGAGCGGTACGCGGACCGCCTGGCCGCCGACGGCGTGGTGTGGGAGTCGGGCGGCAAGGATGCCCGGGGCCGGCCGGTGATCTCGGCGGGCTGCAAGGGGATCCTGTACGTCGAGCTGGTGGCCCGGGCGGCCAACCAGGACCTGCACTCCAGCCTGGCGGCCATCGTGCCCAACCCGGCCTGGCGGCTGGTCCAGGCGCTGGCCACCTTGAAGGACGTCCCCTCCGACCGGGTCCTGATCGAGGGCTTCTACGACGACGTCCGCGGCCCGACCCCTGCCGAGCGCGCCCTGCTGGAGCGGTTTCCCCTGGAAGAGGACGAGATGCTGGCGGGCTGGGGCCTGGAGTCGTTCATCGGCGGGCTGCGGGGGGTCGACCTCCAGGAGAAGCTGCTCTACGCCCCGACCTGCACCATCTGCGGGATCGTGGCGGGTTACACCGGTCCCGGCACCAAGACGGTGCTGCCCCGGGAGGCACGGGTCAAGCTGGACTTCCGCCTGGTGCCCGACCAGCGGGCCGACGACATCCTGGCCAAGCTGCGGGCCCACCTGGACCGCCACGGCTTAGGCGACCTGGAGATCCTCGTCCTGGGACCGGAGGACCCGGCCCAGACCGACCCGGACCACCCCCTGGTCGGCGTGATCCGGGACACCGCCCGGGAGGTCTACGGGGTCGAACCGGTGGTGCGGCCGCGGACGGCGGGGACGGGGCCCATGTTCCTGTTCCACCGCATCGGCCTGACGGCCACGGTCGACGGCGTCGGCATCGGCCACCACGGCTCCCTGGTCCACGCCCCCAACGAGAACGTCTTTGTCGAGGACTACTACCGCGGCATCGAACACGTCATCCGCATCCTGGACCGGTTTGCCGCGGCGCCCGGACGCTGAGCCCGGTGCCGCCGGCCGGGGGCGGCCGGCGCGGGGCCGGGGTGGCCGGAGCCGGAGTGGGCAAGGGACGCAGCGATGAGGGGAGGAACGGCCATGTGGTCCATCAGCGACGGGGAACTGGCGCGGCGCCGGCGGCGGGTCTTGGAGGAACTGGCCGCCCGCGGGGCGGCCGCCTTCCTCACCTACAACCCCACCTCGATCTTCTACCTGACCAACTTCCACTTCATCCCCACGGAGCGGCCGGCGGCCCTGCTGGTGGAGGAATCGGGCCGCGCCGGCCTGCTGGTGCCGCGGCTGGAGCTGGAACACGCCCAGCTGGTGGCCCGGGTCGATGAGGTGCGGGACTATCCCGAATACCCCGGCGAGGTCCACCCCATGGAGCATCTGGCCCGCTGGCTCAAGGAGCGGGGGCTGGGCCAGGCGCACCTGCTGGCGGAGGCGCCGGGGTACGCCTCGTCCTGGGGGTACCAGGGGCCGGCCCTGGGCGAGCTGCTGCCGGACGCCCGGATCACGGTGGACGGCAAGCTCATCGAGCGGCACCGCTTGGTGAAGTCGCCCGAGGAGATCGCCCTGATCCGCGAGAGCTGCCGCTGGGCCAACCTGGCCCACGAGCTGCTCCAGGAGTACGCCGTGCCGGGTGCCAGCGAGGTGGAGATCAGCCACCAGGCCTCCCACGAGGCGACCATGGCGATGATCCGCGCCTTCGGCCGGGGGCGGCGGCCCGTGGGGCGGCTGGAGGCCTTCGCCGGGTTCCGCGGCCAGGTCGGGCCCAACAGCGCCCTGCCCCACGCGGTGACCATCAACGCGATCCTCAAGCCCGGCGACGTACTGGTCACCGGCGCCACCGCCTTCGTCGGGGGTTACCTGAGCGAGCTGGAGCGCACCATGTTCGTCGGCGAGCCCAGCGCCGAGCAGGAGCGGTTCTTCCGGCACATGCTGGCCCTGCAGGAGGTGGCCTTCGCCGCCATCAAGCCGGGGGTGCCCTGTGCCGCCGTGGACCGGGAGGTCCGCCGCTACTACGACGAGCACGACCTCTGGCCCTACTGGCGCCATCACGTGGGCCACAACATCGGCCTTCTGGGGCACGAGGCCCCCTTCCTCGACATCGGCGACGAGACCGTCATCGAGCCCGGCATGCTGTTCACGGTGGAACCCGGCCTCTACGTGCCCGGCCTGGGCGGCTTCCGCCACTCGGACACGGTCCTGGTGACCGAGGACGGGATCGAGATCCTGACCTACTACCCGCGGGACCTGGAGAGCCTGATCTGCGGGTAGGGGGCCGACCCTTCCTGCGGGCCCACCCGCCCCGCCGCCGGACCACCCGCCCCCTCCCGGGGCGGGTGGCGGCCTTCCCGGGACGGGTGAGGATCTTCCCGCCGCGGGCCGGGTCTTCCAGGAGAGCCGGAGCGGGTGGCTTTTGCAGGAGGGCTGCGGCCGTCCCGGAGCGGGCGGCGGCGGGCAGGGGCACCGGCGGTGGGCGCGGTCGCCGCCCAGGGTCTGGCGGGAAACCTTGGTGTATAATGGCCGCACGAGAGGAGGACGAGCATGGCCGACATCACGCGGGAAGAGGTGCGGCGGGTCGCCGCCCTGGCCCGGTTGGGCCTGGATCCCGCCGAGGAGGAGCGGCTGGCCGGGCAGATGGTCCGGATCGTCGAGGCCATGGCCCAGCTGCGCCGGGTCGAGACCGGCGAGGCGGAGCCCCTGACCCACGTCCTGGCTGGCCTGGGCAACGTGACCCGGCCCGACGAGCCCCGGCCCGGCACCGACCGCGAGGCCCTGCTGGCTGCCGCGCCCGACCGCAGCGGCCCATTCCTGCGCGTTCCCCGGGTGATCGAGTGATGGACGAGCTCTACTACGAACCCGTGCACCGGCTGGCGGACCTCCTGGCATCGGGCCAGGTGAGCTCCCGGGAGCTGACCCGGCTCTTCCTCGACCGGATCCAGGAGCTGGACGGCGCCGTCGGCGCCTACCTGACGGTGACGGCCGAGCGGGCCCTGGCCCAGGCCAAGGAGGAGGACGAACGGCGCCGCCGGGGCGAGGCGGCGGGGCCGCTGGCCGGCGTGCCGGTGGCGGTCAAGGACAACCTCTGCATCCAGGGCGTGCCCACCACCGCGGCCTCCAAGCTGCTGGCCGGCTACCGCCCGCCCTATACGGCCACCGCCGTGGAGCGGCTGCGCCGGGCCGGGGCGGTGATCCTCGGCAAGACCAACATGGACGAGTTCGCCATGGGCTCGTCGACGGAGAACTCGGCCTTCCGCATCACCCGCAACCCCTGGGACCTGGACCGGGTGCCGGGCGGTTCCAGCGGCGGCTCGGCGGCGGCGGTGGCGGCCGGGGAGGCGCCGGCGGCCCTGGGGTCCGATACGGGCGGGTCGATCCGCCAGCCCGCCGCCTTCTGCGGTGTGGTGGGGCTGAAGCCCACCTACGGCCGGGTGTCCCGCTACGGGCTGATCGCCTTCGCCTCGTCCCTGGACCAGATCGGCCCTCTGACCCGGGACGTGACCGACGCCGCCCTGCTGCTGGAGGCCATCGCCGGCCACGACCCGGCCGATGCCACCTCGGCGCCGGTGCCCGCGGAGCGCTGGCGGGAGGCCTTGACGGCCGAGGTCCAGGGGGTCCGCATCGGCCTGCCCCGGGAGTTCTACGGGGAGGCGGTGGAACCCCAGGTGGCCGGCGCGGTTCGGGCGGCGGTGGAGCGGCTGGTGGCCGACGGCGCCGTGGCCGAGGAGACGTCCCTGCCGTCGGCGGAGCACGCCCTGCCGGCCTATTATCTGATCGCCACCGCCGAGGCGTCGTCCAACCTGGCCCGCTACGACGGGGTGCGCTACGGCTTCCGCGCCGAGGCGGCCGACCTGGCGGCCATGTACCTGGAGACGCGGAAGAACTTCGGCGCCGAGGTCAAGCGGCGGATCCTGCTGGGCACCTTCGCCCTGCGGGAGGGCTACTACGACGCCTACTACCGCAAGGCGCTGCAGGTGCGCCGGTTGATCAAGGACGACTTCGACCGGCTCTTTGCCACCTACGACGTGCTGATCACGCCCACCTCGCCGGTGGTCGCCTTCCCCCTGGGGGCCCGCACCGAGGACCCGCTGGCCATGTATGCCGCCGACATCTGCACCTTGCCGGTCAACCTGGCCGGCCTGCCGGCGGTGTCCGTGCCCTGCGGCTTCGCCGGCGGCCTGCCCGTGGGGTTGCAGATCATCGGCCGCCCCTTTGCCGAGGACACGGTCCTGCGGGTGGCCTATGCCATCGAGCAGCGGCTGCAGCTGGACCTGCGGCCGCCCCTGGGGAGGGTTGCCGCATGACGACCCCGGCGGGAGCCGAACCCAAGGCCATGGGGGCGGGCGGCGGAGCGGTGGCGGCCCCGGCCGCAGCCCCGGCCCCGGCCCCGGCCCCGGCGGATGGCGGCGCGCCGGTCTGGCAGGAGAAGGACGGCCTGCGCTACCGCGTCATCGTGGGCCTGGAAGTCCACGTGGAGCTGCGCACCCGGACCAAGATCTTCTGCAGCTGCCCCAACCAGTTCGGCGCCGAGCCCAACACCCACGTCTGCCCGGTGTGCATGGGCCTGCCCGGCACCTTGCCGGTGCTCAACCAGCAGGCCCTAGAGTACGCCGCCCTGGCGGCCCTGGCCCTCAACTGCCGGATCGCCCGGGAGACCAAGTTCGACCGGAAGAACTACACCTACCCCGACCTGCCCAAGGGCTACCAGATCTCCCAGTACGACCAGCCCCTGGCCACGGGCGGGTGGGTCGAGATCGACCGGCCGGACGGCCTGGGCGGTGGAACGCGGCGGATCCGCATCCGCCGGCTCCACCTGGAGGAGGACGCCGGCAAGTCGGTTCACGACCAGGACGCCACGGGGACCCTGCTGGACTTCAACCGGGCCGGGGTGCCCCTGATCGAGATCGTCACCGAGCCCGACCTGGCCTCGCCCGAAGAGGCGCGCCTGTTCCTCCAGGAACTGCGCACGGCCATCCTCTACACCGGTGTCTCCGACGTGCGGATGGAGGAGGGCTCCCTGCGCTGTGACGCCAACGTCAACGTGGTGGTGGCCGGGGCGGGACCGGGCGGCGCAGACCTGCGCACCCCCATCACCGAGATCAAGAACCTCAACTCCTTCCGCTCGGTGGTCCGGGCCTTGGAGTACGAGGTGGCCCGGCACCTGGAGGCCGTGCGGCGGGGCGAGCCGCTCCAGCGGGAGACCCGCCACTGGGATGAGGGGCGGGGCGTGACCCGGCCCTCCCGCGGCAAGGAGGAGGCCCACGACTACCGCTACTTCCCGGAGCCGGACCTGCCCCGGCTGGTCCTGGACGAGGCCTGGGTGGAGGGCCTGCGGGCCAAGTTGCCCGAGCTGCCCCGCCGGCGCCGGGCCCGGTACATGGAAGAACTGGGCCTACCGGCCTACGACGCCGGCGTCCTGACGGCGGACCCGGCCCTGGCCCGGTTCTTCGAGGACGTGGTGGCGGCGGGGGTGCCCGCCAAGGCGGCCAGCAACTGGATCATGGGCGAGGTGCTGGCCCATCTCAACGCCACCGGCCGGTCGGTCCAGGACCTGCCCTTCGGCCCGGGCCAGCTGGCCGCCCTCCTCCGGCTGGTGGAGAAGGGGACCATCAGCGGCAAGATCGCCAAGGAGGTCTTCGCCGTCATGCTGGAGACGGGCGGCGACCCCGAAGCCATCGTCCAGGAGCGGGGCCTGGTCCAGGTGACCGACGAGGGCCAGCTGGTGGAGTGGGTGGAACGGGCCATCGCCGAGAACCCCGAAGCCGTCGCCAACTACAAGGGCGGCAAGACCACGGCCCTGGGCTTCTTGGTCGGCCAGGTGATGCGCTACAGCAAGGGCAAGGCGAACCCCCAGCGGGTCAACGAGCTGTTGAAGGAGCGGCTGGACGCCCCGGGCGACGGCTAGCCGCGGCCACCGCGGACCGGGTTCGCGGCACGGGGGCAAGGGCGGCCGCGGGCCGGGGTTTTGGTGGGAACCTGGATAGAACCGGGGCCTGCGGGCCATCCTTCAGACCGGCGGCGCGGCGGCGCCGCCGGTCCTTTTCGGGAGGGTCCGCGGTGGCGATCTGGCGCTGGGCCATCGCTCGGCCGGTGGCCACCCTGATGGCCATGGGGGTCCTGGTCTGGGCCGGGCTCTTCGCCCTGCGCACCCTGCCCGTCGGTTTGCTTCCCGCCCTGAACCCGCCGGTGTTGACGGTGGTCACCCCCTTCCCCGGCGCCTCCCCGGAAGCCATCGATCAGCTGCTGGGCCAGCCCTTGACCGAGGCCCTGCGCACCGTCCGCGGCGTCGACACCGTCACCGCCCGCTCCGGGGACGAGGCGGCGGTGGTCGTCCTGCGCTTCCACTGGGGGGCCGACCTGGAGGCGGCCCGGGAACAGATCCACCAGCGCCTGGACGCCCTGCCCCTGCCGCCGGGGGCGGGGCGGCCCCAGGTGTGGCGCTTCGATCCCCAGCAACTGCCGGTCCTGGAGGTCAGCCTGGCGGGGCCCGGTGACGCGGTGGAACAGGCCCGGCGGGTGCGCGAGGTCCTGCTGCCTCGCCTGGAGGCGGTGCCCGGCGTCGCCGCCGTCCACCTGCGCGGCGCCCCGACGGAGGCGGTGGAGGTGCGGCTGGACCCGGCGGCCCTGCGGCGCCACGGGCTGGCGCCGGGCCAGGTGCAGGCGGCCGTGGCGGCCGCGGCGGCCACCGTGCCGGCGGGGGCCGTCACCGGCGGCGAGGGCGCCCGCCGCTGGCCGGTGCAGGTGGAGGGCGGGTTCCACCGCCTGGAGGATCTGGAGCGGGTGGTGGTGGGCCTCTCGTCGCCGGTGACGGTGGTGCCCCGGCCGCTGGCGCCCGGGGATCCCGGGACCGGGGCGGACCCCGCCCACGGAGCCCCTTCGCCCGGCGGGGACGGGGCGGCGGCTTGGCCGTCCCGGGCCTTCCAGCGGCTGGCGGCCCTGCTGCGGGGCGCCGGCGCCGCGGGCGGCGGGGAGGAGGCTGGGTCCGGGGAGCTGGGCTGGCCCTCCGCGGGACGCCCCTGGGAGGCCCTCCTGGCCGGCCGCCTCGCCGCCGCCTTCTTGCCTGCCTCGGGGCCCGGCGCGGCGGGAGCGGGGGCGGGGAGCCAGGCCGCCGCGGCGGCCGTCCCGGCCGGGGCCGTGCCGGTGCGGCTGGCCGACGTGGCCACCGTCCAGGTGCGCCGCGATCCGCCGGCGGACCTGGAGCGGCTCAACGGCCGGGACGGCCTGGGCCTGGTGATCTACCAGGAACCGGCCGCCAACACCGTCTCCGTCACCCGGGCGGTGCGGCAGGCGCTGGCGGCCGGTCTGGCCGGGCTCCCCGGCTGGGAGGCCACCGTGACCTACGATGGCGGCCAGATGGTGGAGCGGGCCGTGCGGGGGGTGGGCCAGTCCCTCCTGGTGGGGAGCCTCCTGGCCGTGGCGATCCTCTGGCTCTTCCTGCGCCGCGGCCGGGCGGTGCTGATCGTCGCCGCGGCGATCCCCATCAGCGCCTGCGCCACCCTGGCGGCCATGCACCTGGCCGGCATGACCCTCAACGTGATGAGCCTGGGCGGCCTGGCCTTGAGCGCCGGCGTGCTGGTCGACCAGGCCATCGTCGTTTTGGAGAGCATCGCCCACCGGCGCCAGGAGGGCCTGCCCGCCCGGGAGGCGGCCGACGCCGGCACCGCCGAGGTGGCCGCGGCCATCGCCGCCTCCACCGTGACGAACCTGATCGTCTTCCTGCCCGTGCTGTTCCTGGGAGGTCTGGCCGGCCAGCTGTTCCACGACCTGGCGGTGACCAATGCCCTGGCCCAGGCGGCGTCGCTGCTGGTGGCCGTGACCGTGGTGCCGGCCCTGGCGGCCTGGTGGCTGGACGAACCGGCGGGGGCGCCGGCCCTGCCCGGCGGCGCGGCCGGCGCCGAGAACCGGCCCGGCCCCGGCAGCGCCGCCGCGGCGGCGAACGGGAGGGGAAGGGGAGGGGAAGGGTCCGGCGCCGGCGGCGATTCCCGGACGCCCCAGCCCGGCGGGCCCGTCCCGCGGTTGCCGCGGGTGGTGGAGGCCTGCCTTTCCCGCCCGGGCACCACCCTGCTGGCGGCCCTCTTGCTGGTCGCGGCGACGATCCCCGCCGCCCGGGGGCTGGGGACTGAGTTCCTGCCCGCCGTCGACGAGGGGGCGGTCGACATCACCGTGACCCTGCCCGAGGGCGCCGCCCTGGAAGCCACGGCCGCCGCGGTGAAGCGGGTCGAGGCCGCCCTGGCCGGCCTGCCCGGCGTGGAGGCTGTGATCGCCCGGGCCGGCGGCAGCGCCTGGCCGGGGCAGGCGGGGGCGGCGAACCAGGGGCTCGTGCGGGTGCAGCTGGCGGAAGGGGCCGGTTCGTCCGCCCAGTGGACCGAACGGATTCGCCGCCGGCTGGCCCGGGCCGGGCTGGGCGAGGCGCCGGGCCCCGCCGGCGGAGCCGGCTCCGGCGGAGGGCCGGGCTTGCGGCCGGCGGATGGGGCGGCCCCGGTCCAGGTGGCGGTGCGCCCGCGCAACCTCTGGGCCGACGTGGGCGCCGGGGCGCCGGTGGTGGAACTGGCCCTGCGAGCCCCGGATCCCGCCACCCTGGCTGAGGCGGCGGCCCGGGCCCGCCGGGCCCTGGCGGCGACCCCCGGCCTGGCCGACGTGGCGGTCGACCTGGACCGGACCGAGCCGCTCCTGGCGGTGCGGGTGGACGGGGCGGCCGCCGCCGGCTTCGGCCTCGCCCCCGCCCAGGTCGGCCAGCAGCTGCGCCTGGCCCTGGCCGGCGAGACGGTGGCCCGGGCCCGGGTCGGCGGCCGCTGGTTGCCCGTGGTCCTGCGCACCGGGGAAGAGGATCCCCGCCCCGCCGCCGCACCCGGGGGACGCGGCGACGGCGGAAGGGCGGGCGGGACGGCTGCGGGCGGCCTAGCCCCCCGCGATGGAGCCGGCCAGGACACGGCCGGCCAGGCCGGCGCGGGCACGGGAGGCGGCGCCGGACGGCGGGAGGGATTGGCGGCCCTGCCGGTGGCCGGAGGGCTGGGCTGGACCCGGCTCGGCGACGTGGCCTTCTTCCGGCCGGGGGCAACGGCGGCCGCCCTGGTCCGCCGGGACGGCTGGCTCTCGGCGACCCTGACCGCCCGGGTGGCGGAGGGCATCGACCTGGGCACCGCGGTGGCCCAGGCCCGCCGGCAGGTGGCCGCCGTGCTGCCGCCCGGCGCGGTGGTCGAACCGGCGGGGACCGCCGTCCTCATGGAGGAGGGCTTCGCCACCCTGGTGCCGGCCGCCCTGGGCGCCCTGCTGCTGATCTACATGGCGATGGCCGCCCAGTTCGAGTCCCTGGTCCACCCGCTGCTGATGATGGTGACCCTGCCCCTGGCCCTGGTGGGGGCGGTGGCGGCGCTGGCGGCCACCGGCCACGCCATCGGCCTGACCGCGGTGATGGGGGCCATCGTCCTGGCGGGCATCGCCGTCAACAACGGGATCGTGCTGGTCGACGCCGCCCTCCGCCACCGGGAGGCGGGCGACCCGCCCGGGGCCGCGATCCGGCGGGCCTGGCGCCGCCGCCTGCGGCCCGTCCTGATGACGGCGCTCACCACCTTGCTGGGCTCGCTGCCCATGGTGCTGGTCCCCGGGCGCGGCAGCGAGCTGGAGGTCCCCCTGGCGGCAGTGCTGGTCGGGGGCCTGTTCACGTCCACCGCCCTGACGCTGGTGGTGTTGCCCTGCGCCTGGCTGCTGGTCGAGGGGCGCCGGCACCCCCCGGC
>DATCLH010000033.1:0-2337 GCA_036564035.1 Thermaerobacter sp. | reverse complement strand
ACGTCGACCTCCAGGGTCAGGAAGAAGGGCTGCCCCTCGGCCCGCAGGTCCGGCCCCAGGGTCTCCTCCAGCACCCGGGCCAGGGCCGGGAGGACCTGGGCCTGATAGCGGTCCCAGAAGATCTCTGCCCCGGTGGGCAGGAGCTGTTCGAACACCACCTGGCACCGGCCCCCGTCCCCGCCGGCGGCCCGTTCCACCCGGCAAAGCCCCGTCTCTATGTGGACCCAGCCCAGCTGGGGGTTTGCGTCCTGATAGCGCCGCCGGCGGGCCGCCACCCGGAGGGAATCCTGCCACAGGACCCGGCCGTCCCGGTCGGCCACCATCACGCGGTAGGTGGGCCCGTCGTCCCCGGCGGGTTCCATCGCCCGGAAGACGATGCGCTCGGCGGGAAGTCCCGTGCGGGCCGCTAGCACATCGTCCACCGGGTAGAGGGGCTGCAGCCAGCGGATGGGCAGGTCCAGGCAGGGCGTCCCGTCGCCGGGGCCATCCCCCTCCGACCCCGGGGGGCCGTCCCTTCGCCGGCCGTTCCCGGCCGCCGGCCCCAGGCGGGCGAATTCGACCACCACCTGGTGGGCCCCCGCATGGGCCGCCACGGCCGGCGGCACCACCTGCAAGAGCCAGTGAAACCCCTGGCGGAAGGCAGGCAGCCGGCGCACGTGAACCCCCTCCGGGGCGAAGCCGAGGTCTGCCAGGGAGCGGCGGACCTCGCCGGCCAGTTCCTCCAGCACCGCGTCGGGCTGGTCGAGCCGTAGATCGACCCGGATCTCGTCGCCCGGCCGGCAGCTCGCCCGGATCGCCGGCAAGGCACGCTCGTGCCAGACGGCGCGGAACCGCTCGGCTTCCGGCGCGATGGCGTCTTCGAACAGGATCCGCGGTTCCTCCCGGGCCACCGCCTCCCACCGGCGGCGGGCGTTCTCCCGCTCCAGGGCCACCACCGGGCTGTCCAGGGCGGGCCGGCGGGATCCCGCGGGACGCAGGGCCTCGCTGGCGTGGGCGGTGGCGAGCCACTGGAGCGCCCGGCCACGGCCCGCCGGGTCGCCGGTGATCCAGAGGACGACCCCGGCCCGTTGGCGGCGGAGCTCGATGCGACCGCACCCGGCGGGCAGGGCGTCTCCGCTCAGGCCCGAACCGGCCGCCAGCTTCAACAGGAAGGGGCGGTGCCCGGCCCCGGCGGCGGTCAGGGGAAGGGCGATGCCCGTGCTTTCGAGACCGAGCCGGAAGGCGAACATGATCAGGCCCGCTAGTTCGTCGGGATCCCAGGTGCGGACGGCGTCATCGGGCTCGACGGACAGGGCGACCCGGTCCGGGTGCAGGCCGTCGCTGCTGCCGAGAAGGCCCCGCGGCGTCCAGAGGTGCTCCAGGGGCAGGGGCTCATCCGCAGGGCGCCCGTCCTGGCCGCCGGCGCACCGGCCGCCGGGATCGCTGCCGGCCCCGGGCTGCCACGGCTCGGCCTCGATCCCGTAGAGGGCCACCTCGGCGGCGTGCCCGGCGGGGTCCAGCCGGACCGCGGCCTGCCACGGGGACGCCGCCGGGCGGCCGGTGGGGCCGGAGAGGAAGGCCTGTCCGGGCCCGCCGGCCGGTTCCACCGGGTTCGCCGTGCCGTCCCCGGCCCCCGCGGCCGCCGCGCCCAGGGCGCCGGTCCCGACCGCCGCCAGCCAGGCGGCCAGCTTCCACAGGTCCCGGCTGTCGGCCGCGGAAAGCCGCAGGCCGGCGTCCGCGCCGGCCAGGCCCGGGACCACCTCCACCCGGCCGCGGCCGGGGGCCGGCCCGGGGAAACCGGCCGGGCCGCTCCAAGGCCCCGCCCCGCCGGAGCCGGCCTCCAGGACGACCGGGACCGCCCCCGGCGCCGGTCGCTGACCCGGCCGGACCACCAGGCGCTCGGGGTTCCCCGCCTCGCACTCGTACCCCAGGCGGGCGGCCAGTTCCACCATGGCCAGCCCGGTCCACCGATCCTCCTCGCCGCTCAGGAGGAACTGGGCCCGGGGCCGGCGGGCTCCCGTTCGCCGGCCCGGACCGGGAACCAGCAGCCCGCCGGGACCGAAGAGATCCTCCAGTTTCACGCCAACCCCTCCACTAGATATGCCGCGTTGCTATGCCGCGTTGGTGACCCGCGGCGGCCCGGCCCCCCCTGGCCGGACCGCGGCGGCCGCCGCCCCTTGCCGTCGCGCTGCCGGCGCCGGCCCGGCGCTAGTCCAACTTCGGGTCGAGGACGTCCCGGAGCCAGTCGCCCAGCAGGTTGAAGCCCAGCACGGTGAGCATGATGGCGAGGCCGGGGAAGGTGGCGAACCACCAGGCCGTGGTGACGTAGTCCCGCGCGGCGGCCAGCATGCCGCCCCA
>DATCLH010000032.1:0-4281 GCA_036564035.1 Thermaerobacter sp. | reverse complement strand
GCCTGGCCTTCCTGCTGGGGCCGGTGATCGGCGGCGTGCTGCTGCCCTTCGGATGGCAGTGGCTGTTCCTGATCAACGTACCCCTGGCGGCCTTGGTCCTCGTGTGGGCGCGCCGCGTGCTGCCGGCACCGCGGCCGGCGGGGCGCGGGGCCTTCGACGTAACGGGGATGGTTTTGCTGGGGGGCGGGCTGGTGGCCATCGCGTTGGCGATCAACCAGGTGGACAGCCGCCAGATCCTGGGCAGCCTCACCGCACCGCGGGTGTGGGGGTTGCTGCTGGTGGGCGTCGCCGCGCTGTTGGCCTTCCAACGGGTGGAAGACGCGGCACCGGCGCCGTTGATCGACCCTGCGCTGCTGCGCAACCGACAGCTGCTGCTAGCCAACAGCCTGTCGGGCCTGAGCGGTCTACTGCAGGCGGGCCTGGTCTTCGTGCCGTCCCTGGCGGTGGCCGCCTTCGGCGTCACGCCGGCCACCGCCGCGTACCTGCTGGCTCCGGCGGTGCTGGCCAGCGCGGTCGGCGCACCGGTGGTGGGCCGGCTCCTGGATCACGTGGGTTCGCGGGCGGTCCTCGTCGGCGGCACCGCCGTGCTGGCCGCGGGCCTGCTGGCGGTCCCCGGGGTCACCGGCAATCTTCCCCTCTTCGTGGCGGACGGGGTGGTGGTGGGATTCGGACTGGCCAGCCTGACCGGCGCACCCCTCCGTTACGTGGTGTTGAACGAGGCCGGCTCCGAGCACCGGGGGGCCGCCCAGTCCCTCCTGACCGTGGCCAGCAACATGGGGCAGATCGTCGGCAGCGCCGCCATGGGGGCCATGGTGGCCTCCCACGCCGGGGACGTGGCGGGTTACGAGCAAGCTTACGTGGTGCTGGGTGTCCTCGCTGCCGTCGGCATGCTGGCATCCCTTTCCCTGAAGAACCGGGAGGAGGAGCGCCGCACGGCGCTGAAGAACAGCCTGGCCTGACGACCACGCCGCCGCGGCCGCCGGCGCCGGGCCGTGCAGGCGGGGTTGGGGCCAGCATCCTCCCACCGGCGCCGAAGGAGGACGAGCGTGCCCCCGCCGCCGACCGGCCCCCCTCCGTCGAAACCGGCCGCCTCCGCCGGGCAACGGACCGTGATGACCGGGTCCGCCCCCTGCCGGGTTGCGGGTTTCCAGGCGCCCCGCCCCTTCCTGCGGTGCCTGGCCCCCTGGCTGGTCGCCTTGCTGGTTCTCGGTGCCGGTTGCGGTCCGGTGGCCGAGTGGGCAGGCCTGGCCCCGGGAGGCAACGCACCGGCGGCGCAGTCCGGTGACGGGCCAACCGGAGAGGGGCCGCCGTCGGCTCCCGATCCGGGAGGCTCCCAGGGCGGGGCCGGCGACGGCCGGGTTCTTCCCGGGGACCTGGACGAACCCGGCACCGGCGGGCACGGGGCCCGCATCCCCTGGCAGCGGGCCAGCCTGGCCAGCGTGGGCGACGTCCTCATCCACAAGACCTTGCTGGCCGCCGCCCGGCAATCCGATGGAACCTACGACTTCCGGCCGGCCCTGGCCCACGTGGCCCCTGCTCTAAGGGCCGCCGACCTGGCCGTGGCCAACCTGGAGCAACCCGTCAGCGGGGCCGACCTGGGCGGGTACACCGGCTACCCCCGATTCAACGCGCCGCCGGAACTGCTCGAGGCGCTCCGGGACGCCGGGTTCGACGTCCTGACCAACGCCAACAACCACAGCCTGGACCGCGGCCGGCGGGGGGTCGAGCGCACCTTCGCCAACCTGGAGCGGTTCGGATTCATCCACGCCGGCACGGCGCGCAACGAGGACGAACGGAACCGCATCGCCGTGGCCGAGGCAGGGGGCATCCGCGTCGCCTTCCTCGCGTACACCTACGGCACCAACGGGATCCCCCTGCCGGCGCCGTACCTGGTCAACCTGATCGACCCCAAGCGCATCGCGGCCGACATCGCTCGGGCACGGGCGTCCGGCGCGGACCTGGTGTCGGTTTCCCTCCACTTCGGCACGGAGTACGAGCCCGAGCCGAGCCGGGATCAGGAGCGGCTGGTGGACGCGGTGCTGGCCGCCGGCGCCGACATCGTGCTGGGCCACCACCCCCACGTGCTGCAGCGGGCGGAGCTGCGCCCCGCCGGTAGCCCAGGGGAGGATCCGGCCTGTGCCGATGCCCCCGCCAGCGCGGACGATGGACCGTGCCTGTACAAGGCCGTGCTCTTCTCCCAGGGCAACTTCCTGGCCGGTCAGGTGGGCGAGGATCGCATGACCTCGGCCCTCTTCTGGCTGGAGCTGGCCCGCGATCCGGTCACCGGCCGGGCCGGCGTCACCGGCATCCGCTACCTGCCCCTCTACATCCACAAGGGGCGGGTGGGCAACCGCTGGGTATGGCGGCCCGTGCCCGCCCGAGAGGCCGCGCTGGCTCCCGCGCGTTACCGCGTGCCGGCGGCTGACGTCCCCTTGCTCCAGCGGGCCTTTCGCCGTGCGGTTCAGCGCCTCGAGGCACCGGGCGTGCGCCGGGTCGACCTGGACGACGTGGCCCGCGGTCCTTGAGTGCGCCCTGAACCTTGCGTGGGCATCCTGCGGATGAACCTGACCCACCGCGGGTGCCGCGACGCCGACGCGGAGGGGCGCAGTGCATGGTCTGCTTGCACGAGCGGATGCGGGTCTGGGCCCTGAGCCGGCCCCCGGCACCGGGCGCCGGCCCACGCACCGGGCCGCTCCCCTGGCCCCGGGTCGGAGCCGGCGCCGGGGGAGGTCCTGGTCGCGGCACGGCCGTCACCGGCTGGATGCCCGCGCCATCTCGGCACCATCCTTGAAACCGTGGGAGGTCACCACCAGCACCACCCGGTCGCCGGCGCGCAGCCAGCCATCGTCCCGCAGGCGCAGGGCCGCGGCCAGGACGGTGGCCGACGAGCCCTCGGCGTAGAGGCCGGCCCGCGCCAGCTGCTGCCGGGCCTCGGCGGCCTCGCCTTCCGTCACGGCCACCGCGCGGCCGCGGGAGTCCTGCACGGCCCGGACCGCCTGGTACGTCACCGTGCTGCCGCCGATGGAGACCAGCCGGGTCCGGCCCGGGAACTGGTCGCGGTAATCGGCCCCGGCCAGGACCCGTGCCAGGCGGGGGAAGGGTTCGGCGGCCACCAGGCGCGGCAGCTCGGGCAGCCAGCCGGCTTCCCGGGCTTCCTGGAAGCCTCGCCACAGGCCCCACAGAAGGTCGCCGCGGGAGCAGGGCGCGACGACCACCGTGGGCGGCTCGTCCCCCGCGGTCGCCTCGACGATCTCATGGGCGACGGTCTTGTAGCCGTCCACGCCGAAGGGGTTGCTGCCCACCGGCGGCACGATGAAGTTGGTGGCCGGATAGCAGGCGCCCTCCTCCACCCGCCTGGCCACGTAGCGCCAGCGGTCGAAGGGGTCGGCGAAGGTCACCACCCGCGCCCCGGCTTGCTCCAGGGCGTCCTGCCAGCTCGCGTACATGGTGTGGGTGGTGGCGATCTCGCACCCCAGACCGGCGGCCGCCGCGTAAAGCGCCAGGGAAACGCCCTGGTTGCCGCTGGAGGCCGCGATCACCGCGGGGTAGCCCAGCTCCAGCGCCCGCGCCACCACCAGCGGGCTCAGCCGGTCCTTGTGGCTGCCGGTGGGGTTTTGCCCCTCGTTCTTGACCCAGAGCCTGGCCACTCCCAGCGTCGCAGCCAGACGCGGCAGGTCCACCAGCGGCGTGCCGCCCTCCCCCAGGGACGGGTACGCCAGGTACGGCAGGCGTTCACCGTACCGCGCCATTCCCCGGGCGCTCGGGCGGGGCTGCCACGGCCCGCCGTCGTAACGGACGACGAGGCTGGCGGGATACCCCTCGGCCCGGCAGCGGGGGCACCCCGTCAGGGGTTCGGGGCCGTCCAGGCCGTAGGCCGTCCCGCAACGCAGGCATGTCAGCCCACCCAGGGCGGGGTTGCGCTGCATGGGTATGCCCGGGTCCATCCCGTCACCTCTTCTCGGGCGCCGGAGGCGCCCCTTGGCTCGTTCAGGCTCGTTCACTGGGTCACCCGGGTATAGGCACCTCCCCCCATCACGCCGGCCGCGGGCGGCCGGCCCGCGGGCTTAACCGGCCGTGCCCGCGCTCTCTTCGGCCGGTTCGTCCGCCACCGCATCGCCGGGGGCCGCCGCCACCGGCCCCGCCACCGGCCGGCGCGCCGCCGCGCCCGGCAGGGCCACGCGGCTGCCGTCCGACAACCGGAACAGGTGGAGGCGCGACACCGGCAGCCGGACGCCCACCGCCTCCCCCTCGACCACGGCGGCGTCCGCCGGCACCAGGGCC
>DATCLH010000031.1:0-5468 GCA_036564035.1 Thermaerobacter sp. | reverse complement strand
GATCCGAGCCGAATCCAAGGCTGAAAGGCAAAGGGTGGCGCCGCCGGCGAACTCTGGGTGAACGTTCATTCACCGGCGACCCCAACCACGTTGGTTCGTGACGCGGGGGGAAATCCCTGCCGGAACCCTTGCCCATCGAGCGACCCTTTCCGGGGCCGGTTTCCCGGCCGCCTTCCCGGCCGGGAACGGGCCCCGCAGCGCGGCGCGGGACGCCGCCTGGCGGCGTCAACGAAAAGCCCCTCCGCCATCGGCCCCACCGCGACCGGCTGGGAATCCGCCCGCCTCAGAAGCCGGTGGCCGCCCGCACCCACCACCAGGCATAGCCGGCCACCAGGGAGGCCCCAGCCGCCTTGTACAGCCCCAGGGCGAGCCGGCCCAGCCGGTACAGGTCCTGGTGCCGGTACGGCCGGGCGAGGAAGGCGGGCGCCTGGCGCAGGCACCGGGCGGCGGGGATCAAGGTGATGAGCACCAGGGCGGGGAGCCGGCCGGCCGCCACGCCCACCACGATCAGCACCACGGTGGCGGCTACCCAGCCGAAGTAGAGGCGCAGGGCCCGGGTCTCCCCCAGGCGCGCGGCCACCGTCATCTTGCCGGTGGCCCGGTCCTCCTCGATGTCGTGGATCGACTCGGCGTAGAGGATCAGCGCCACCAGGGAGACCAGGGGCAGGGAGGCGATGAGGGCCTCCACCGAGAGGCCGCGGGCCTGGACGTAGTAGGACCCCAGCACCAGCACGGCCCCCATGTTCAGGCCGACCATGAGCTCGCCCAGGCCGCGGTACCCGTAGCGGATGGGCGGCGCCGTGTAGAAGAGGCCGCTGGCGATGCCCAGGAGGCCGAAGGCCAGGGCCGGCCAGCCCGTGCGGGCGGCCAGGTACCCGCCCACCAGGGCGCCGAAGCCGAAGGTGGTCCAGGCGCCGCGGCGCAGGCTGTCGGGGCTGAGCCACCCCGCCTGGATCACGCCGCTGCCGCCGGTGAAGGGCGCGTCGCCCTCGTACATGATGTAGTCGAAGTAGTCGTTGGCCATGTCGGTGCCGGCGTGGATCGCCAGGCTGCCCAGCAGGGTCAGCAGGGCCAGCCAGGGGTCGAAGTGGCCCTCCCCACCCGCCACCAGGATGCCCACCAGGACCGGAATGATGGTGACAGGCTTGAGGTGCGGGCGGCTGGCCTGGTACCAGGCCTTCAAGAGAAGGCGCCAGGAGCGGGACCGCTCTCCCGGCGCCGGCATCCCCTGGGGCGCCGGCCCCGCGGCCGGGGCCGGGCTCGTCCCGGCCGGGCTCGCAGCCTCCCCCGCGGGCGCCTGGGCCGGGCCTCGTTCGTCCGTACGATGCACCCGTCCATTCCCCCGTCTCGGCACGGGCCTTGGCGCGGGGCTGCGATCCCCACCGCCGGCCCTCGTTCCAAACCACGACCACGCCCTCTATTGTAACGAAGGAAATCGCATCTGACCTGTTGCCCCCTTGGCGGAACCCGGCTATACTGTGCGTAATCTCCATTGACAACGCACCCGGCCGGCCTGCCGGCCAACCCCTCTCTTATCCAGAGCGGTCGAGGGACGGGCCCGATGACGCCGCGGCAACCGGCGACTCCGTCGTGCGGTGCCAACTCCCGCGGCTCCGAGAGGAGCCGAGAGATGAGAGAAGGGGGAACGGGGAACCCAGTCGACGACCAAGCCCCTTCCTCCTTCGGAAGGGGCTTTTCCTTTGCCGCTCGGGGACCTCGCGCGACCGCGGTGGACCCGGTCCCGCGAGGGACCTGGCCACGGGAGGTGAGGATCGGGGTGACGGAACCCATGCCACGGCACGCCGGAACGGCCGCCGGCCTGCCCGCGACGGACGAACCGGCTCCCCTGGCGGCGGTCGCCTTCCGCCCGCTGGGGGCCTTCCTGCCCTGCGCCGCCCTGGCCGACGGCGACCCCGGCTGGACGCTGGCTCTCGAGGCCGGCCTCCTCGGCCCCGCCCGGCCAGGCGGGGCGAGCGGGTCCGCCGGGCGAGCAGCCCCGGACGAACCGGCCGCCCTGGAGGCCGCGGCGGCGGAGCAGCTGGCCCCCTGGCCCCTCACCGCGCCGGGGCGGGTGGAGGCCGTCCACCTGGCCGCCCTCCGGGCCGGCGCCCGCCTGATCCGGACCCACACCCGCTGGGCCAGCCCGGCCTGGCTTCCCCGGACGCCGGCGGCCCGGATCGAAGCGATCAACCTGCAGGCGGCCAAGCTGGCCCGCTCGGCCCGGGAACTGGCCGGCCAGCCGTGCCTGGTGGCGGGGTTCCTCGGCCCCGGGCCCACCCGGCGCTCCCCGGCGGCGGGCGGAGGGGCGGCCGAGCCGGGCGCGCTGCGGGAGGCGTACCGGTGCCAGGTGGCCGGCCTGCTGGCGGGGGGCGTCGACCTGTTCTGGATCGAGGCCGCCGATCCCCGGGAGGCGGTGGCGGCCCTGGTCGCCGTCCGGGAGGCGTCCCGGCTGCCGGCCGGGGTCCTCTGGCGCGCGGACGGCGCCGGGCCGGAGGCGGCCCCCGACCGGGTGCGGGAGGGGCTCCGGATCCTGGCCGCCGCGGGCTGGCCCGACGCCCTGGGGGTGGTGGCGCCCGCCGGGCCGGAGACGGCCGTGCCCTGGCTGGCAGCCCTGCGCCGGGCCGGGTGGAGCGGTCCCCTGTGGGTCGCCCTGGGGACGGCCGGCGGTCCCATCGGGCCCGCCGCGCCGGGCGATCCGGGGGCCCCAGGCCACCTGCATCCTGTTGATGGCCCAGGGGATGGTGCGGAGGGCGCCCTTCATGGCGCCGCCGGTGGGTGGGACGGCCTGTTCCTCCTGGGCGTCGGCTGGGTGGGCGGCGCGGGCGCCTTCACGGGGGACGAACTGGCCCATCTAGGGGCCTGCCTGGGAGCTCGCCTGGGGGCCGGCCTGGGAACCCGCCTGGAAGCCCGCGGCGGGGCCCCCAGGGGGATCGGCCCGGATGGGCGGCCCTGGCCCGGCGCGGAGCCCGCCGGATCCTCCCCCACGGCCGAAGCCCTTCCAGGGGCCGTGCGGCTCGAGGTCCGCGGCGGCCTTGGGCCGCAAGGCAACGGCACCGTCGCCGGCCCCGCCCGGCCCGAACCGCCGGCCGCCTCCCCCGGCGGCAGCCCGGCCCCCTTGCGGGAGAAGCTGGGCCGCCGGTTCGTCATCAGCGTCGAGCTGGACCCGCCCCGCGGGCCGGTGGCCACCAAGTTCCTGGCCGACGCCCGGACGGTGGCCGCCGCCGGGGCCGACGCCGTCAACGTGGGGGACAGCCCCATGGCCCGGCCGCGCATGGCGGCCCTGGCCGGCGCCCTCCTGGTCCGCAGCGCCGGCGTCGACGCCATCATGCACTGCACCACCCGGGACCGGAACCTCATGGCCCTGCAGGCGGACCTGCTGGCCGCCCACGCCCTGGGCGTGCGCAACGTGCTGGCCCTGACGGGCGACCACCCGCGCCTGGGGACCAGCCGGGCCTCGGCGGTGTACGACGTCGACTCCATCGGCCTTTTGGAGATCCTGGCCGCCCTGCGCCGGGGCGAAGACCCCCAGGGCAACGCCCTGGGGGCGCCGGCCGAGTTCACCGTCGCCTGCGCCCTGAGCCCCTGTGCCGAGGACCTGGACCGGGAGCTGGACCGCTTTCGCCGCAAGCTGGCGGTGGGCGTGGTCGACTTCGTCATGACCCAGCCCCTCTACGAGGTGGAGCCCCTGGAGCGGGTCCTCGACCGGCTGGGCGGTTGCCCGGTCCCCCTGGTGATGGGCGTCATGCCCCTGCACAGCGGCCGCCACGCCCACTACCTGCACCACCAGGTGCCGGGGATCACCATCCCCGCCCCCATCCGCGAGGCCCTCGACCGGGCCGGGGACCGGGGTCTGGAGGTCGGCCTGGAGCTGGCCGAGGCGGTGGTGGAGGCGGCCCGGCCCTACATCGCCGGGATCTATGTGGTCGTCTCCTATGGGAAAACGGAACCGGTGGCCGAGTTCGTCCGCCGCTTGCGGGCCCGGTTCGACCCGGTCTCGCCGGCGTCCCCGCCGCAACCGGCGGGCCCCTCGGCGGCGACCGCCCCCAGGGAGGAGGTGCGTCCCCATGCCGGTTGAACCCGGCCCCGCGGGGCCCCTGCACCCGGCCACCCAGGTGGTCCACGCCGGCGTGCGCCGCGACCCCCGCACCGGATCCGTCGCCGTCCCCATCTACCAGACCGCCACCTACGAGCACCCCGGGCCCGGCCAGACCACCGGCTGGGATTACAGCCGGCTCCACAACCCCACCCGGGAGGCGCTGGAGGCGGCGCTGGCCTCTTTGGAGGACGGCTTCGCCGCCCTGGCCTTCGCCTCGGGCATGGCCGCCCTGACGGCGGTCCTCCACCTGTTCCGGCCCGGCGACCACCTGGTCGTCACGGAAGACCTGTACGGCCACACCTGGCGGGTCCTGGAGGAGCTGTTCCGCCACCTGGGCATCGCCTACACCCTGGCGGACACCACCGACGCGGCCGCCGTGACAGCGGCGGTGACGCCGGCGACCCGGGCCGTCCTGGTGGAAAGCCCGACCAACCCCCTGATGCGGGTGGCCGACCTGGACGGGCTGGCCGCCCTCTGCCGGGCGCGCCGCCTTTGGCTCGTGGTCGACTCCACCCTGTTCACGCCCCTGTTCCAGCGGCCCCTGGCCCGGGGCGCCGACGTGGTGGTCCACAGCGCCAGCAAGTACCTGGCGGGGCACAACGACCTGGTGGCCGGGATCGCGGTGGCGGCCAGCCCGGCCCTGGCGGACGAACTGGCCTCCATCCGCACGGTGACCGGCGGCGTCCTCGGGCCCCACGACGCCTGGCTGGCCTTGCGGGGGCTCAAGACCCTGGCCCTGCGCATGGCCCGGGCCCAGGCCAACGCCCTGACCCTGGCCCACTGGCTGGCGGCCCACCCCGCCGTGGCGACCGTGTACTACCCGGGGCTGCCCTCCAGCCCCTTCTTCCACCGCTGCCGCCGGCAGGCGGGCGGCTTCGGGGCCATGCTGAGCTTCCGCCTGCGGGATCCCGGGCAGGTGGACCGGGTGCTGGAGCGGCTGGGGCTCGTGCTCTTCGCCGAGAGCTTTGGTGGGGTCGAGAGCCTGATCACCCACCCGGCCAGCACGACCCACAAGGAGATGCCGCCGTCCCTGCGGGAACGGCTGGGCATCGACGCCGGGCTCCTGCGGCTGTCGGTGGGGATCGAGGCGGTGGAGGACCTGGCGGCCGACCTGGAGCAGGCCCTGGAGGGGCCCTCGGACCTGCCCCTGGCCGAGGCCCGGCAGCGGGCCGCGGCGACCTTGGTGGAAGTGGGCGCCCTGGACGCCGTGGGGCGTCCCTAGCCGCCGGCCGGGATGGCGTACACCACCAGCCGCTGGCGGGACGAGCCGGGCGGGTGGCAGGTGGTCAGGATGAGCCCGGGCCGCGGCCCGTTCAGGACGGCGGGCCAGTCGTCCCGGCGGGTGGCGAAGAGGCGGTCGACCCGGTAGCGG
>DATCLH010000030.1:0-1814 GCA_036564035.1 Thermaerobacter sp. | reverse complement strand
CTACCGGCGCATCCTCACCGACCCGGTGGCGGGCCTGGTGCTGCGCAACACCCTGCTCTACGTGGGGGCCACCCTAACCCTGTTCAACGTGGGCCTGGCCCTGGTGCTGGCGCTGGCCACGGCCTTCCTGCCCCAGCGCTGGGGCGGGTTCTTCCGGGCGGTGTGGCTGCTGCCCCGCATCACGCCGTCGGTGGTCTACGTGCTGATGTGGAAGTACTTCGCCGCCGAGGCGCCCTACGGGGTGATCAACCAGGCGCTGGCCGCCCTGGGCCTGCCGGCGGGCGGCAACTGGCTCTACGAGCACCCGTGGCCGATGGTCATCGCCATCAACGGGTTCGTCGGGGCGAGCATGGGGATGATCATCTTCAGCGCCGCCATCCAGGCCATCCCGCGGGAACAGCTCATCGCCGCCCAGGTGGACGGCGCGGGGACCTGGGCCCTGGTGCGGCGGGTGGTGCTGCCCCACCTGCGGTGGCCGGCGCTGTTCGTCGCCGCGTACCAGACGCTGTCGCTGCTGGCGTCCTACGAGTACATCCTGCTGGCCACCGACGGCGGGCCGGGCTTCTACACCACCGAGGTCTGGGCCCTCTACGCCTTCCACACGGCCCTTTCGAACTACTTCGGCAACGCCCAGTACGGCCTGGGCGCGGCGCTGGCCACGGTGCTGGTCATCATCGGCCTGGTGGCGTCGGTGCTCTACCTGCGGTTCTTCAACTTCCGCCAGCTGACCCAGCGGCCGCGGATCGAGGTGAGCTGAGGGCTGAGGGCGGGCCGGGGAGCAGGCGGCCCCATGGCAAGGGTTAAGCCGTGGGGCCGCCGGGTGCAGGTGGCGCCGCAGCAGCCGGGGCGCGGAGATCGCGAAGGGAGGTGGCGGCGTGCTCGGCAGCCTGAGCGAGACCCAGCGGCCGGCGCGGTGGGCCTGGCTTCTGCTGGTGCCCGTCACGCTGCCGGTGCTGCTGCTCTACGGGTGGTTGCTTCTGGCGTCGTGGAGCGACGGGATGGAGGGGTTCCGGCCGCTGGGGTTCACCCTGGCGAACTGGTCGTTTCTTTGGCAGCCCGATCCCTTCGGGCCCAGCATCCTGCAACTGACGGTCAACACCTTGCTGTTCGCGGTCCTGGTGGCCCTGGGGGAGGTGCTCCTGGCCAGCACGGCCGCCTACGCCCTTTCGCGCCTGCCGGTGCCGGGGCGGCGGCTGTGGCTGGCGATGCTCATTGTCCTCCACGCCTTCCCGGGGATCACCCTGCTGGTCGCCCTGTTCCTGCTGCTGAGGCAGCTGGGCCTCTACGACACCCTGGCCGGCGTGGTGCTGGCCAAGATCGCCCTGGAGCTGCCCTTCCACGTCTGGGTGCTCAAGGGCTTCTACGACCAGGTGTCCTGGGACCACGAGATGGCGGCTCTTCTGGACGGGGCCGGCCGGTTCACCGCCTGGCGGCGGGTGGTTCTGCCCATCATCCGGCCGGGCCTGATGGCGTCGGCGGTCTTCGCCTTCCTCTCCGGGTGGAGCGAGTTCCTGCTGCCCTACGTCCTGGCGCCCGGCGCCGACGTCCAGACGCTGCCGGTGTACCTGGCGTCGCTGCTCTCCCAGGCCGACGTGGCCCGGTACGGGACCGTGACCGCGGTGGCCGTGTTCTACATGATCCCGGTGCTGCTGGTCTACCTGTTCCTGCAGCGCTACCTGATGGTGCTGTACACGGGGGGTGTGAAGCGGTGAGGATCCGGCTGGACAGCGTGACGAAGCGCTTCGGCGCGGTGACGGCCGTCGACGGCCTGACCCTGGACCTGGAGCCCGGCCGGCTGGTGGCGCTCTTGGGGC
>DATCLH010000029.1:0-3314 GCA_036564035.1 Thermaerobacter sp. | reverse complement strand
GGGTGGGGAGGCAACGCCGGGTCCGGGCGGGGAGGGTCGGTGATCCCCGCCGGGGCTCGAGGAGACGGGGCGATGGCGCCCGGAGTGCCTTCCACGGGGGTGCCTGGCAGGGGGACGCGGTCGAGGGGAGCGCGGTCCGGGGCAGCGCGGTCCGGGGCCTGGGCCGGGAGGTCCCCCGGAGCGGGGTCCGCGGGCCGGGCCGCCCGGTGGTCGCAGACCGGGCAACGGCCCCGCTCCAGGGCCTCCGCCCGCAGGAGGAGCGGCGCCTCCTGGCGCCCCAGCCGGTAGCCTTCCCGCCGGCCCCGGCGGCGCCCCAGGGCATACCCCGCGACCAGGGCGAAGAGCAGGGCCGCACCGGCCCCCAGCGCCAGGGCGGCCAGGGCGGAGGCGCCCGCCCAGGTAGGGGTGCCGGAAAGGGCCGAGCCCATCACGGGTCCTCCCTCCCTTCGGGCGCTTCGGGCGGCGGCGTCCCCCGAGCCGGCCGGCCCGCCAGCCCGGCGGCCAGGGCCACGGCCCAGCCGGCCACGGCCCGCAGGGGATCCCAGGCGGCGGCCACCAGGGCCAGGCCCAGGCCGGCCAACAGCGCCTCTTCGGGGCCCAGGCGGGCCGCCCAGTTGCGGGCGGGGCCGGCGGCCCGTTCCTCCGCTGCGGCGGTGGGGCGGTGTTGGGCGCTGGCCCGTTCCCGGCGCAGGTCGACCCAGTCGTCCAGCAGCTGGACCGAGCCCACCAGGGCCAGGGCGGCCAGGGTGTCCCCGAGCCCGGCGGCGGTCACCGCCAGGGCCACGGTCAGGGCGGTCTCCTGCCAGGCCTGCAGTCCCGACGGCAGGCGCAGCCGGCCGTCGTGGGCCATACCCCAGGCGTAACTGGCCCAGAACAGCAGCACGGCGTCCCGCAGGGACAGGGCCGCAGCCAGGGCCAGAGCCGCCAGGGCATAGGCGGTGGCGCCGGGTCCCAGGCGGGCGGCCAGGTTGGGGCGGCCGGCCCAGGCGTCCTCCTCCCGATCAAGGACGTCATCCATCAGCTTGACGGCAGCCCCGGTGAGCAGGACGGCGGCGGCCCGGGTCCAGGCCGGCGGCCCGGCGGGCGGCAGCCAGCCCCCAAGAAGCCAGTCCGCCAGGTGCGCGGCCGCCCGGGCGGGGTCGAAGCCGGGATCAGACGTAGCGGGCCACAAAGCGCCGCACCTCCCGGAAGCCGGTCCGTTCCAGAGCCGAGATGGGCAGCACCGTGCGCCCGGCGAAGACCCGGCGGATGGTCAGCAGCCCGCGGGGTGCCGCGGGCAGGTCCATCTTGTTGGCCAGGATGGCGTAGGGAGCGCGCAGCGGCAGGTAGCGGGCGATCTGGACCTCCACCTCGGCGATGGCGCCCCGGCCCTGGCGCCCCACCCGGTCGGCGTCGATGACGTGCAGGACTGCATCGGCCAGGCGGAGGGCCCGCAGGGTCTGGGCCACCGCCAGCCGCACCTGGCGGTCCTCGTCGATGCCGTCCAGCAGGCCGGTCGAGTCCGTCAGCACCACCACCCGGGCCCGCTTGCGGCCGGGCAACGACACCGTCAGGGACTGCAGGCACCGGGTCGTGTGGGGCTCGTCCCCGACCAGCAGCGGGCGATCCCGCTCCAGGTGGCAGGGGCGGGTGAAGGTTCCCCCTTCCGCTGCCTGGACGGTCATCTCCGCCCGTTCCACCCCCAGGTAGCGGGCGAAGTTGAGCAGGAAGAGGGTCTTGCCCGCGTTGGCTTGCCCGATGATCAGCGCCGTCCTCACGGCCATCCCTCCCCCGGGCCTGGGGCCGGGTCGAAATCGGCCGCGGTGAGGCGCATCAGTTCCTCCCGGCCGGCCGACGGGCGGTCCAGCAGCCGGACGGCCTGCCGGCGGATGGCCCGCTCGATCAGATTCCGCACCGTCCGGGCATTGCCCAGCCGCTCGCCGTACCCCGGCGGCAAAGCCAGCAGGATCTCCCGCAGGCGCTGCTCGGCGCCGGGATCCAGCCGGTACTGGCGCTGCCCGGCCAGCTGGTGGGCGATGGCCACCAGTTCGTCCACCGTGTAATCGGGGAAGGTCAGGTGGATGGGGAACCGGGAGCGCAGGCCCGGGTTCACCTGGAGGAACCAGGCCATCTCCTGCCGGTACCCCGCCAGGATCACCACCAGCCGCTGCCGGTGGTCTTCCATCTGCTTGACCAGGGTGTCGATGGCTTCCTTGCCGAAGTCCTTCTCGCCGCCCCGCGCCAGGGAGTAGGCCTCGTCGATGAACAGCACGCCGCCCAGGGCCTGGTGGATCACCTGGCGCGTCTTCTGGGCGGTGTGGCCGATGTACTCGCCCACCAGGTCGGCCCGTTCGACCTCGACCAGGTGGCCCTTTTCCAAGACGCCGAGGGCCCGGAAGAGCCGGGCCAGGATCCGGGCCACGGTGGTCTTGCCGGTGCCCGGGTTGCCGGTGAAGACCATATGCAAGGTCAGGGGTTCGTTGATCAACCCGGCCCGGGCCCGGCGCTCCCGCACGGTGACGTAGGCCCGGATCTCCCGGATCACCCGCTTGACGTGGTGCAGGCCGATCAGGGCGTCCAGCTCGGCCAGGGCCGCCTCGATCTCCCGTTCCCGCTGGCGCTCGTCGTCGCTGGTCTCCGGCGCCGGCTCGCGCTCCAGCTGGTGGAGGTAGGCCACCGCCTGGGGCGGGGCGATGCGGCCGTCCTCGATCCAGCGCAAGACCTCATCGGGGGAGGACGGCTGCAGCGACGGGCGCGGTGCCTGGGACGGTCGCTGGGACGGGGCCCGCCCGTCAAGGGGCGGGCGGGTGACGACGACGCGTTGCATGGAACCACCTCCGGCCCGGCATCGTTCCAGTCTATTCGGGGGGCCGGCCCGCCGTGTTCGTCCCGGTACGGCGGTGCTGTCGCCGGTCGCGCCGGCGCCGGCGGTGCCGGTGGGGGGTGTTAGAATGCCGATAGGGCCGGAGACGGTGGCGGGTCCGGCCCTGGCATCCAGCAGGGAGGGGCGGCATGAACATTCGGGCAGGGAGCAAGGGGAGGGCCGGTTCCTCCGGCACGGGGTTCGCGGAGGGGCGCCCCGGCGGTCCCGAGCGGGCCTTGCTGGTCGGCGTCAGCTGGGAACGGGGCGGCCGCCTCTCCCCGGAGGAGCGGATGGCCGAGCTGCGGGAGCTGGCCCGATCGGCCGGTGCCCAGGTGGTCGGCGAGGTGCGCCAGCGCCGGGGCCGGCCGGACGCGGCGACCCTGATCGGGCCGGGAAAGGTTCAGGAGGTGGCGGAGGCGCGCCAGCGGCTGGAAGCCGACGTGGTCATCTTCGACCGGGACCTGACCCCGGC